>DAOUVR010000115.1 GCA_030667555.1 Dehalococcoidia bacterium | reverse complement strand
GCAGAAATCCGGGCCCCAATCGTGATCCCTTGAGATCTCGTCATCAAACCCGTAGCATTCCGAACCATCTCCCACCAGGCCGGCGGCAATCCTCTGTTTGTAGTCGCCGAATTTCTGCTCAATCATAGGGGCACCGTGCGCCAGGAAATACCTCTCGGAAATCGCCAACCCTTTCACTATCGTGCCTCCCTGCTCTGTTTGCGAAGCTGTTCCGCCTTGGCGATGTCGCCCATTTTCTCATATAAGGCCGCCAGGTTACTCAAATTGCCAACATATTCGGGGTGCCCTTCCCCAAGGATCCGACGGCGGACGTCCAACGACTGAACATAGGACTGCTCCGCTTTATCATAATTGCCTGCGGCCTCGTATACCAGACCCAGACTACTCAGCGCGCTGGCATAGTTGGGATGCCCCTTGCCCCATATCTTATCACAGACCTCCAGCACCTGAAGGTAGTGCTGCTCCGCCTCACTCCACTCGCCCCTGGCATAGTACAGCCCAGCTAAATTGTTAAGGGCGGAGGCGTAGAGCGGATGCTCTGTACCCACAGTCCTGCCATATACCTCCAGGGCTTGGCGAAGAACCTGCTCAGCTTGCGGCAGGTCATCCTTCGCCATATATGTCACTGCCAGATTGCTCAAGCTGGTAGCATAGGCAAAGTCGTCTTCTCCCCGGGTGCGGCGACTGATCTCCAAAGCCTGAAGCTGCAATTCCTCTGCCTTGTCATAATCGCCCATATCCTGGTACAGCAGCGCCAGGTTGTTCAGATTGCTGGCATAGAGGAAGTGCTCCTCCCCTAATGTCTTGCCGTAGATATCCCATGCCAGAAGAAAGAGTTGCTCCGCTTGGCCGTAGTCCCCGGTTAGACGGTAGAGTCCTGCCAGATTGTTTACGCAAGTAGCATAATCTGGATGTTCCCGGCCGATGACATCGCCAATAATGTCCATGGCTTTGAGGAAAGCGGACTCCGACTGGGTATACTCGCCTGTTGCACGGTACAGCGCTCCAAGGTCATTCAATGCTGTGGCATAGAGGGGGTGATTCTCACCATACTCTTGGCGTGTGAGCTCCAGCGCCCGCTGTAGCAAAGGCTCGACCTCTTTATACCGTCCTCGCTGATTCAGGCTGGCGATTTGCTCGTTAAGGTCTTCGAGTCGTTCGTACACCTGGTCATCTCCTCTTCGCTAGGCTTCCAGTCGTCAACGAATCTGGGTGCTAGGTTGGGCAGGCCAGGACACAAGCCCCACAGCCGATGCAAATCAGCTCATCCGCCCCAGGGCAGGCAACTATCTCAGAGCACCAGCCGCACTCACGGCACTTTTGCGGATTATGTTGAGCAATATAGGTCTTCATTGGTCCCTGCTCACTACAAAGTTATCTAGAAATCGGACCTTCCAGGCGACTCCTTCTGGCAATTGGGGCAGAAGCAGGAGCCCCGCCCCCTGATGGGGATGCGCTCGATGGGGGTGGCGCATACCGGGCAGGGCTGACCGCCACGATGAGCCACCTTGAAGACAAATTGCGCCGTCCCTGCCTCGCCATCAGGGCGCCAGTAGTCGCTGATGGTTGCCCCGTGGCTATCGATAGCCTCATTCAGCACCCGACGCAGGACGTTGTGTAACCGTGCTATCTCACCTGTTGAGAGGCTACTCGCTCTCCTTAGAGGATGAATGCCAGCGGCAAAGAGAGCCTCATCAGCGTACATATTGCCCACGCCAGCGAGGAGGCTCTGGTCGCAGAGAAGAGCTTTGATCGGTGCTGAACGGTTAGCCAGGCTCTGCGCCAGGGTATCGGGGGTGAAGTCTGGCTCAAGAGGCTCAGGGCCGAGGCCGCCCACCACCACGCTCTCGTCCTCTACCAGCCACATCTTTCCAAGCTTGCGTGGATCGCGAAAGCAAAGCTGGACTCCGTCGTCTAAAAAAAATACAGCCCGACAATAGGCATTGGGTTCATCCTGAGGAGCCAAGAGCAGCGAGCCGCTCATCCTGAAATGCAGGACAAGTACCTCACCGCTGGCGAGGCGCATAATAAGGTATTTTCCCCGTCTATCCAGCTCTTTAATACATTGCCCTACCAGACGACGGGAAAAGGCCTCTGGCGACGGATTTAGCACCATTTTAGGCCACTTTAGGGTGACACCAAGGAACCTGCGGCCCACTATCCTAGGGACGAGATCCCTCCTTATGGTCTCCACTTCGGGCAGCTCAGGCATTCTTCAGATCCAATTCCAAGAACTGGCAAAATGCTTCATGCTCAATTGTATCGCTCCAAAGACCACTATACTCCGTTCACCCTGAGCCTGTCGAAGGGCCGTTCATGGTTCGACAGGCTCACCACGAACGGATTTGAAACCCTATCCTGAGCGGAGCCGAAGGGCTCACCACGAACGGTGCCTGGCATGGCCTATTTTAGTGACTGGTTTGTGGCCAACCTCACATGCGAATTTACTTCATCTCCCCCCAGTTCTTGCTTACTCTCGTCTCCACCTTCAGGGGGACGCTGAGCGCCATTGCGCGGGGCATAATGTCCTCAACCAATCCCTTCATCTCCTCCAGTTCATCTTTTGGCACCTCGAAGACCAGCTCATCATGGACCTGGAGGATCATCCTGGACTTCAGCCCCCTTTTGTCCATCTCCCGCTGGATGTGGATCATTGCCAGCTTGGCGATGTCGGCGGCAGTCCCCTGAACCGGCATGTTTGTCGCCATGCGCTCCGCCGCCGCCCTCACCTGAGCATTTGACGAGTTGATCTCTGGAATATACCGTCTTCTGCCCAGAACAGTCTCCACATAGCCCCGCTCTCTGGCATGGCTCTTTGTGGATTCGATATACTGTTTCACCCCGCTGTGCTTGTCAAAGTAAGCGTTGATAAACCCGGAGGCCTCCTGCCGGGAAAGCTCGGTGGCCTGCACCAGGCCATAGCCACTGATGCCGTAGATGACGCCAAAGTTTACCGTCTTGGCCACCCGCCTCATGTCAGGGGTCACCTCTGAGGGGGGCACGCCGAAGACCTCAGCGGCGGTCGCCTTGTGGATATCCTCGTCTCGCTGGAAGGCATCCAGGAGGCTGGCGTCCTGAGAGAGATGCGCCATCACCCGAAGGTCTATCTGGGAATAGTCCGCAGCAAGCAACAGACAGTCCCCACCGGCAACAAATGCCTTCCTCACCTGCCTCCCCAGCTCGCCTCTAATGGGGATGTTTTGCAGATTGGGGTCGCTGGAGGAGAGGCGCCCGGTGGCAGTGCCTGTCTGGTTGAAGGAGGTATGCACTCTCCCGGTTTTCGGGTTGATCAAAGCGGGGAGAGCATCGACATAGGTGGACTTCAGCTTGGTTAGCTGGCGATACTCCAGTAGCGGCTCGATAACCGGGTGAGTACCCCTGAGCCCTTCGAGTACGGAGGCATCGGTGGAATAACCACTTTTCGTCCTCCGCCCTCCCGGCAGTCGCAGTTCCCCAAAGAGGACGGCGCCCAGTTGCTGGGTTGAGTTTATGTTAAATCGATGCCCGACCGAGTTGTATATCTCAACCTCAAGCTCCATCATTCTCTGCCCCAGGCTCCCAGACATGCCCCATAACGATTCCCCATCCAGCGCCACGCCGTTCCTCTCCATTTTCAGAAGGACGGGCAACAGTGGCATCTCCACCTCAGCAAAGAGGTTCCACAGCCCCTCTTCCTTCAGTTGGCCCTCAAACAACCCAGCCAGTCTAAGCGTCATATCAGCATCGGCACACGCATATTCACCAGCCCGAGCGATATCGACATGTGCCATCGAGACCTGCTTGGCACCCTTCCCTATCAGGTCGGTGATCAGGGTCATCTCCACCCCCAGCTTGCTGAAGGCAAGAGACTTGAGCCCCAGCGCCTTCTCGCCCAGCAAATGGGCGGCGATCATGGTGTCGAAACTCAAGTTCTGGAGTTCAATCCCATACTCGGCAAGTACAGTCATGTCGTACTTGCCATTGTGAGCCAACTTGGCGATGCCTGGGTCTTCTACAATGGGCTTGAGTTTATCAAGGACATAGGCCATGGGTGGCTGAGCACCGGTCAGATGTCCCACCGGCACGTAGTAGGCCCTTCCCGGCTCCCACGATAGCGAGATGCCCACCAGACCGGCATACATCGGCTGTTTGCCAGTGGTCTCCAGGTCTATGGCGAAAGAGGGAACAGCCCCGAGCTCAGCGACAAGCCTGTCAAAGGCTTGAGAGTCAGCTATGATCCCATAATCCCTCTTCAGCGTCTCTTCCTTCACCGCTGGCGCAGCGTCGACCCCCTCAGCCCCCAGCCCACGGAGCTTGTCCAGCAGCCTGGTGAACTCAAGCTCCCGAAAAAGCGCTATCACCTTGTCTCTATCGAAGGGCGAGACGGCACAGGCATCGAGATCGAGCTCGACAGGCATATCACTGTCGATAGTGGCAAGCCACTTGCTTTGCCTCGCCACTTCCTCGCTCTCT
>DAOUVR010000005.1 GCA_030667555.1 Dehalococcoidia bacterium | reverse complement strand
CGTATGAGGCCCCATCTGCATCTTCATCACATTGTCATAACCGTCAAACAGCGCATACTCTATCGACTTGGCTGTGTTCGCCGTCGCCGACGCCATGCGGCACGGCTGCAACCCATGCTTCGTCGATGGATTCGGCGACATGCACGCCTGGTGCACCCAGTTCCTCATCTCCTCCAGCGGATGTCCATGCCAGTGCATACCATTGTTGATCAAAACCGGGTCATTGCGGATGCTGGGATACCCCAGCCCGTGGCGTATGCACTCAAACACCTCACGCATCACCTCGTCCTTCACCTGCGGATGCCACCGGAAGCCAAACGTCGGATTCGCCGTCCGTACCTGCCTGGCCGCCTGCAGGAAGGCCGTGGTGCAGCCATTGCAGGCGTCGGAACCATCCTCATTCACCCCACCCAGCGTCCATACATAAGTGCCGGTTATACCCTGAAGCCCCTCGGCAAGCCACCTGACGCCTAAGACGCCTACCTCGGCAGCCCGTATCAGGCGCTCACCAACCAGGTCAACCGCTTCCTCGTGGGTTATCCTCTTGTCGATATTCACATCCTTGTTGTAGTACGGCCAGTGCCAGTAATCGGGTCGCGCCGGCCAGGCCCCTTCAAACGACTCGGTCCACAGGCACACCTGCATGAAGCAGTCTAGCTGCAGCGACTCCTGCAGCGTCCTCGGAGGCTCGGCAAGTACCCGCTCGCAGGTCTCGGCTATCCTCATCAGCTCCTCCCTGCGCTTCGGGTCCGATTCGAAGTTCTCCGCTACGATACGCGCCAGCCGGGCAAAACGCTTGGCGTGCGTCATCATAGCCTCCAGGCCAATTATCATCGCCTCCCAGTTCCTGATCTTCTCATAGAGCGGTAATAGGTGAGGGCCGGGTGTGCCTGTCTTCACCATCTCCAGTGCTTCATCCAGGTTTCTATCGATATCAGCCACTATATACTTGAAGCCCCTGGGATACCACCCGTAGTCCTTGTTGGAATAGCCGGCGGGAACTGGCGCTCCCCAGCAAAGAGAGCCGCTCTGCTGCTTCACCAGGTCCTCCATATTGAAGAGGTCGGTGAACGCCCTTTCCGCCATCCTCGACCCCTTCATCTCATTGTGCCAGTACTCCTGGACCTCCATCACATACTTCTTCGACTCTTCCTCCGGCTCGGGCAGTACCCCCGGTATGGCCAGAGCGATATCGGCGCCTCCCGAGTCCCCGGTAAAATATAGTGTATGCGGGAGTTGACCGTAATAACCCACAAGCTGAGCGTGATCGGTGATGAAGATCGTCTTGTTCTCCAGGATATGGGCGGTGGCCATGGCCCTCCTCTTTATCTCAATCTGGCCCAAACTGGCGTCCCACGACTCCCGGTAAAGCCTCGACGCTTCCAATTCAATCTTCAAGCCCTCAGGATGCTTCCCCCCCGCCTGGCCCTTCTTCCACATCGCCTTCCTCAAGTAGTCCAGGCGCGGCGACCTCTTCTTCTCCGCTGCCCACCACCACGCACGCTCCTTCTCAAGCTCCTCTACCGACTTGTCTGGCGCCAGGCTTTTGTCTGCTATTACCTCTGCCACTTTCCTTAGCCTCCCCTCTTCTCTGGTACAGCCTCGGCTGACCTTATCTGTTCCAGGAGTGGCATTCTCTCTTCGAACTTAGCACAGGCATCCATATCTGCCTTCACTTCCTTGGTGTCCCAATAAAGGGGACCGACAGAGCTATCCCGCTTTTGAAACACGCAAACTCCCTTGCTCTCGTCATCTTCATCAGGATAGAACTTAGCACAATCTTCGCACTTCGCCACTTTTCACCCCTTAGCTAAAATTTTTTGCACTTGAAACCTGTCGCTCAATGGCATCTTCGCTTTGCAACCACCTCTTTCCCTGAACCAGAGCTTACTTCATGGTAGCTCTTTGGCCACGCGTATACCGAGGGTCAGCACATTCCGAAATGTCATGGTCCACAAACTCCATCGGGGCATATTGCGTGCACTTGCTAGCATTCATATTGTAGTAAGTGAAGAATGACACGTCCCCCTCGAGCACAATCTTCGGCGATTCGGCCAGTATATCGGAGCCATCTCTGAGAACACCGCAATTGCCGTCTCCCTTCTCCGACGCACCGCTCTCGATGAAATGCTTGCACTTGGTACATGCCTTCTCTGGAATGGTGTCCTTCTCTTCGGCGCTCTTGCCAATCTGCCGTTCTACATTAGCAGTACCAAACATTGTGTCAAAGATGGCACCCCAGTCAGCCCCCTGTCTCTTCTTGGCCAATACACCAACCACCCTTTCCTTCAGAGCTTATTTCATAGTCGCTCTTTGGCCTCGTGTATAGCGAGGATCGGCGCATTCCGAAATGTCATGGTCGATAAATTCCATCGGGTCATACTTCGTGCACTTGCTAGCATCCATATTGAAATAAGTGAAGAATGATACGTCCCCCTCGAGAACGATCTTCGGTGGGTCGCTCAATATGTTGGATCCAGCCCTCAAGACCCCACAATAACCCTCCCCTTTTTCTGAGGCCCCGCTCTCAATGAAATTCTTACACTTGGTGCACGCTTTTTCGGGTATCGTATCCTTTTCATCTGCACCTTTGCCCATCTGCCGGGCCACATCAGCGTCACCCAGTTGGTTCTTCCTGATCGCCGACCAGTCAACTTGGTCCCTCTTCTTGGCCATATCGACTGCCTCCTTTCTAGAATGCGTTGGGAATCACCCCATTATTCTTATGTCATATTTTATGATATAACAGTGTGCCTGTCAAGCGTTCCCCTTCTCGCGTAGGCCATTATCCGTTTCTTTCTCATGCCCCATAATATTTTCAACGCCTTCATTGATAATGGCATCTATCAGGCTTTTCTCGTAACTTGCTAACCATGCTCAAGATGACAAAGACGTCGTTTTACTCACAGCGCCAAGTAAACGGGAAGGGCTATGTGTCACCCAATGTACTGGACCAAGGCACCTTGACATTCGCCACTCTACATGATTAAATTTACTGTTGGATCGCCCTTAGCGGGGTTTAACTTTACCAGTAACTTTTTAGAAAGGGGGGTGTTATGCCCAATATGATCGTCTGTGTGAAACAGATAGCAGATCCGGAGGCGCCTGCGGGAAGCTTTAGGGTTGACGAGTCAGCCAACCAGGTTGTTCCCGCCCCTGGGGTATCACAGGTGGTTAGCCCCTTTGATGAGCAAGCGGTGGAGGCGGCGCTAAGGATCAAGGACGCCCACGGCGGCACGATCACCGCAATCAGCCTGGGCAAGAACTTCGTCATGGATGTGATTAAGAAACCACTGTCCATGGGCGGTGACGAACTGGTCTTGCTCCAGGATCCTGCCTTTGAAGGCGCCGACAGTCGCTCCACAGCCTATGCCCTGGCAATGGCCATCAAGAAGGTGGGGGAATATGACGTCATCTTTTGCGGTCGACAAGCAGCGGACTGGGATGCCGGCCAGGTGGGCTCCGGCATCGCTGAGTTCCTGGGGATACCCAGCGTAACGGTGGCAAAAAAGGTGGAATTCGTAGATGGCAAGGTAAAGGTAGAAAGGATAACCAGCGATGGCTATGAGGTAATCGAGGTTTCCACCCCGGCATTGATCACGATATCCAACGAGCTCGGTGAGCCCCGCTATCCAAAGCTCAAAGGGATTATGGCAGCGGCCAAGAAGGAAGTGCCAACCTGGACTGCTCAGGATATTGGCGCTGATGCGTCACAGCTTGGCACCGCTGGGGCACGCATAAAGCTCCTCAAGGTATTCCAGCCGGTTAAAGAGGGGAAATGCGAGATCATCGAGGGAGAGAGCCCTGAGGAGGCGGCAGCTAATCTGGCGCTGAAACTCAGAGAGGCCAAGCTTTTATAATCACAGGATCTTCAAAGGAGGTAAATATAGTGGCTGATAATAAAGGGGTAATGATTTGTGGCGAAATTACCGAAGGTAAGCTGGCCCCAATCACAACGGAACTTCTCAGCGGTGGCCGAAAGCTTGCTGATACTCTGGGCGGGGAGCTTTCAGCAGTTTTGATAGGGAGCGGCATTGGTGACCTTGCCACAGAGGCAATCGCCTTTGGGGCAGATAAGGTCTACGTTGTAGACGACCCCCTTCTTGCAGACTATCGGACAGACAGCTACGTAGCGGTCATGGAAAAGGTAGTCAAAGAGGTTTCGCCAAACATCGTGCTTATGGGTCAGACAGCAATAGGGCGCGACCTTGCGCCAAGGTTGGCTTTCAGGTTAGACACGGCAGCCTCCATGGACTGCTTGGATCTTAGCATTGACCCCGACTCGAAATTGCTGCTCCAGACTCGCAGTGTTTATGGGGGGAATGCCATGGGGACCTATGTCTGTGAAGGGACCAAGCCCCAAATAGCGACAGTAAGGGCTAAAGCGATGGACCCGATGGCAAAGGACGACTCCAGGAAAGGGGAGGTCGTGACCATCGACGCTGGTCTTGACCCCTCAATGATCAGGACTACTGTCATCGATAAGGTCAAGGAGGAGGTTGAAGGGATCAAGCTGGAGGATGCCGAAGTAATAGTGTGTGGTGGACGAGGAATGGGTAGCACCGAGGCCTTCCAGGAACTGGAGGCGCTGGCCAAGCTCCTCGGAGCGGCTGTGGGAGCTACCAGGCCACCATGCGACAATGGATGGGTTCCAGCGGCCATGCAAGTAGGACTCACTGGGAAGATTGTGAGCCCGACCCTGTACATTGCCGTTGCCCTGTCCGGTGCCAGCCAGCACATGGCGGGCTGCTCTGGCTCGAAGAACATCATCGCCATAAACAAGGACGCCGATGCCAACATATTCAACGAGGCCCGCTTCGGTGTCGTCGGGGACTACAAGAAGGTGCTTCCCGCCTTTACCAAGAAAGTCAAAGAACTCCTGGCCGGCTAAGATAATACATTAGAACAAAGAATACCGCCTCGCTTTCTTGGCGAGGCGGTATCTTTAAAAATTGAGTTTAAGCTCTGTGCTAGGCCTTCTCCCTTTCCGCACTGATGCGCTGGGCGATGTGGGCCGGCACCTCCTCATAGTGGCTCAGCTCCATCTGGAAGCTTCCTCTCCCCTGCGTCATTGCCCGAATGTCTATGGCATAGCGTTGAACCTCAGCCAGCGGCGCCTTGGCCTCAATAACGTTTAGCCCCCCCTGTGGGTTCATGCCAAGCACCTTGGCCCGCTTGCCATTGAGGTCGCTGATAATATCCCCGATATAGCCTTCAGGCACCGTGATTTTCATATCCATTACCGGCTCCAACAAGACGGGTTGCGCCTGAGAGAGCCCCTTCCTTACGGCATGGTTGCCAGCGATCTTGAAGGCAATGTCGGAAGAATCCACAGTATGATAGCTGCCGTCGTACATCGTCACTTTTATGTCAACCACAGGATACCCCGCTAGTACTCCCTCCTGGAGCCCTGCAACTACCCCCTTTTCCACCGATGGTATATAATTCTTCGGCACCACTCCACCCACGATCCTGTTGCTAAACTCGTATCCTTCCCCCCTTGGCTTCGGCTCTATCTCGAGGAAGACATGCCCATACTGACCGTGTCCCCCCGTCTGCTTCTTGTGTTTATATTCGGCCTTTGCGGAGATGGCGACGGTCTCCTTGTAGGGGACCTTTGGAGTCTCCATTCTCACATTGACGCCAAACTTGCGCAGCATCTTCTCTGCGGCCACCTCAAGCTGAGCATCGCCCACACCAGAGAGGACTGTTTCTAAGGTATCGCCATCGCGGTGAATCTGAAGGGAGGGGTCCTCCTCAACAAGCCTTGTCAGAGACGAACCCAGCTTATCAAGGTCCGCCTTAGTCATTGGATGCACCGCAAAGCTCATGGTAGGCTGGGGGAATTCGATCGTGGGCATAATGAGGGGGTGGTCTCGGCCACAGACGGTGTCCCCGGTAGTAGTCTCTGCCAGCTTGGCCACCGCTCCGATATCCCCGGCGATCAGGTGAGGCACTGGCTCCTGATTCTTACCACGCAGCACATAGAGCTGCCCAATTCGCTCCTGGTGCTCCCTGGTGCTGTTCCATACCGTAGAGTCACTGTAGATAGTGCCACTGTAAACACGGAAATAGGTAAGCTTGCCTACATAGGGGTCAGCGCTGGTCTTGAACACCAGGGCAGCCAAGGGGCCAGTGGGATCGGCGTCGATAGTTTCCTCCTGTTTCGTAGTAGGGTTCACTGCCGTAAGGTGCTCCCGATCCAGGGGCGATGGAAGATAATGGCAAATTGCATCGAGGAGTCTGGCAGCGCCCAGATTCCGACCAGCGGATCCCGCCAAGACGGGCACCACTTGCCCTCCAGTAGCACCAGCTCGTAAACCCTGAACGATCTCTTCTTCAGTGAGCTCCTCACCTTCCAGGTATTTGGCAATCAGGTCATCGGCTGTTTCAGCCACCGCCTCCACCAGCTTCTCCCTGAATTCCCCAGCTCGCTCCTTGAGGGAGTCTGGAATCTCCCCCTCCTGCCACTGAGGCCCACTATAAGATTTCATCCTGATGAGATCGACCACACCTTGAAAATCATCCTGGGCGCCGATGGGAATCTCTATAGGCACACACTTATTCCCAAAATTCGCCCGAATCTCCTCCATGACTCTAAAGAAATCGGCATTTTCTCTGTCCATCTTATTGACAAAGATCAAGCGTGGAATCTCCTGCTCATCAGCATAGCCCCATCCCAGCTCTGTGCCTACCTCTACACTGGAAGCAGCGCAAACGACAATGACTGCTCCATCGGCGACGCGCACCGCAGACTTAACCTCAGCTACAAAATCGGCGTAACCCGGAGTATCAATGATATTCACCTTGAACCCCTGCCACTCACAGGGGAGCAAGGCAAGGTAAATGCTGGTCTGGCGCTTTACTTCATCAGGGTCATAGTCTGAGGTGGTGCTCCCCTGGTCAACCTTTCCTAAACGGTTGATCGCCCCCGAGTTAAATAGCATCGCTTCGGCGAGCGAGGTCTTTCCTGCGCCGCTATGAGAAAGCAGCACCACATTACGCATCTGCTCTGTGGTATGTTGCTGCATATACTATCCCCCTTTTCTTATTCGACTGTTGTAATAATCCGTAATATATGGAAGATTTGCCAGCTCCTCCATACCGGGGAAGACGGCTAATTCATCGACCATTATCTGTTCTATGCCACGCCACGCCATGAGCGCTGCCACCCAGTCCTGAATATCACGCCAGTAGGTCTCTATAGTCTTGGATATGTTCGTCTCCTGCCCCCACAGGTTTGGCGCAATGGGCTGACGATCGCTAGTGAGGCTAATATCGAACGAGTCAGCGAGGCTATGGGCAGCATCAGTGCTTAGCATAATGGTTCTATAGCCCAGCTCAGCCGAGCGCACCGCTGTTGCTGCCGCCACAGTAGTTCTACCCACACCACCCTTACCACTATAAAGAAGCACCCTCATCTTCTTTCCTCAGTTTCATTATATGCTTCTAATGGGGTCAGTGGCAACCTCTTGCATCCACATCTGGCGAGGCGCTATCTCCATTGCTTTGGAGTACACCTGGGTGCTATAATCACCCCCTCAGGGGGTGAAAATGAAACTAAGTCGTGAAGAAGTATTGCACATCAGCACGCTTTGCCGGATGAGTATGTCTGAGGCGGAGCTTGAGAGATTCCAAGAACAGATTTCCAATATCCTTGAGAACTTCGAGATCCTGAAAGAGGTTGATACTACCGATGTTCCACCTACAGCATATCCCATCCACATGGAGAATATAATCCGGGAGGACAAGACGGCACCCTGCCTGCCTCAGAGTGACATTCTGGCTAATGCTCCCCACCAAGAGGAGGGCTACTTCAGGGTAAAGGCTGTGCTGGATTAAGGGGGGGGGAAGGATTGAAGCTGTACGACTTGACCATTCACCAAAGTCACGAGCTACTCAAGAAGGGAGAAGTGTCCTCTATTGAGCTGACGAAGGCTGTCCTGGAGCGAATCTCCCAGGCTGAAGAAAAGCTCCATGCCATCGTTACAGTTACCGAAGAGCTAGCCCTCCGTCAGGCGGAGCAGGCTGATGAGCGAATCCGAAGCGGCGATTCCACCCCTCTTACCGGCATCCCGGCACTCCTTAAGGACAATATGTGCACTAAAGGGATTCGCACTACCTGCTCGTCAAGGATGCTGGAGAATTTTGTCCCTCCTTACAATGCGACTGTGGTTGAAAAACTGGAAGACGCAGGCGTGGTGATAGTGGGCAAGGGGAATATGGATGAGTTCGCTATGGGCTCCTCCAACGAGCATTCAGCCTTTTTCATCACGCACAACCCCTGGGACCTGGGCAGGGTTCCTGGCGGCTCGAGCGGAGGGCCAGCGGCGGCGGTGGCTACCGGTGAGACGATCTATGCCCTGGGCTCCGACACGGGGGGGAGCATCCGCCAGCCAGCGGGATTCTGCAGCATCGTTGGCCTTAAGCCCACTTATGGGCGAGTTTCAAGATACGGCCTGGTGGCCTTCGCCAGCTCCCTTGACCAGATCGGGCCCCTGACCAAAGATGTAACCGACTCCGCTCTGGTGATGAACGTCATCGCTGGCTACGACCCCAGAGATTCCACCTCGGTGAACTATCCCGTTCCCGATTACACAAGAGCGCTCATCCCCGATCTTAAGGGACTTAAGCTGGGCATTCCCAGGGAGTACTTCGTTGAGGGGATGCAAAAAGGGGTTGAGGAGGTGATGCGAACCGCTATCGCAAAGCTTGAGGAGCTTGGAGCCACGGTTGACTGGGAGGCATCGCTTCCATCCACCAAGTATGCCCTCGCCGCCTACTATATCATCGCCCCCTCGGAAGCGATGGCAAACCTGGCCCGCTACGATGGGGTGAAATATGGCTACTCACACGATGGAGAGAACATGTGGGATGCCATGGAGAAGACGAGACAGTTCGGCTTTGGCCCCGAGGTGAAGCGGCGCATCATCCTGGGCACCTATGCCCTGTCCGCCGGCTACTACGATGCCTACTACCTCAAAGCACAGAAGGTGCGCACTCTTATCATGCAGGAGTTTCAGCAGGCCTTCGAACACTACGATGCCCTGATAACCCCCACCTCGCCAACGGTGCCTTTCAAGATCGGCCAAAAGGTGGACGACCCACTCCAGATGTACTTGAGTGATGTCTGCACCCTGCCGATAAATATCGGTGGTATCCCCGGCCTGGTCGTCCCCGCCGGATTCTGCGATGGGCTTCCTGTAGGAATGCAGATCCTGGGCAAGCCATTCTCCGAAGAGACGCTCCTGCGCATTGGCTACGCCTATGAACAGGCCACAGGTTGGGGACAGCAGCGACCGCGAGTTTAGAGAGGGAAAGCGATGCAAGCTAAACGGGCTATATTAATGTTGCCGTTTGGTATGCTGCTCGTGTCAGCCTTGGCTTGCACCGCAATAGGCGGAGCGGCAGCAACACCGACCCCGACCCCCGAGGCTTTGCTAACGAAGTGCGAGAAAGATAGCGGTGCAATCCAGGCAGCCATTTATGCTTACAATGCCGAGCACGGAGAGTGGCCAACTGCAGATGGTCAGCCAGGAGACATATGGTGGGATAAACTCGTGCGGGAGTACTTAGAAGACATGCCACCTACCAATAGTAAGTGCGATTGGCAGGTGAATAGCGACCCCGAAGGGGAGGTTTGTGTCCCGAACACTTGCTGAGGCTGCATGTGTGGCACGGAGTGCTCACAAGACTAAGACCTCATTGACAAGGAGAGTTTTTTGGCATAGGCTACGTTCACCAGCGGAAAGCAGATGAGGATGAGCGGCAACCGGCGATTTGGAAAGGGAAAGCGATGAAAATCATTCCTGTGTTGATAATCATTCTCGTAGCTGCCATAGCTGTTATCGTTGCCATCGGTGTGACAGGCGGGTTCGAGCCCGGGTCGACACCAACGTCAACAGCAGAGCCTACACCCACACCCACACCCACGCCAACGGCGACACTGACACCGCTACCAACAGTGGTAATGGGGTGCGTGGAGGCTAGGGATACCATTCAAGATGCCCTTGTATCTTACAATACTGAATACGGAAATTGGCCGACTATGGATGGTGAACCTGGCGATATAGAATGGACAAAGCTTGTTCCCGACTATATGGAGGCCGTCCCAGCCAATGATAGCGATTGGTGGGTGAACAGCGACCCCGAGGGTGAGGTTTGCGTCCAGCACACGTGCTGAGGTTGTACCTGTGGCACGTTGTGCTCACAAGAATAAGAAGCCAGGGCAGATAGAGGCTCCTTCACATCGGCTGCGCCCAGGAGCAGGATATGGAAGAGGATCAGTGGCAACCACCGATTGAGAAAGGGCGGGCGAGGAAAATCGTTCCCGTGGCGCTGGTTATTTTCCTAATTATTGCTGTGGGTATGGTTATCACGATTGGTGTAAAAGGCGGATTCGAGCCCGCACCGACGCCTACTCCGTTGCCAACACCTACCCCAAGTCCTACACCAATAGTGACAATGTCATGTGAGATAGCTAGAGATTCCATCCAGCCAGCCCTTGATGCTTACCACGCCGAGCACGGAGAGTGGCCCACCGCTGACGGCCAGCCGGGGGACATAGACTGGGAGAAGCTCGTACCTGCCTTCATGGACACAACGCCATCTAACGATGCCAGGTGCGATTGGCGGGTGAATAGCGACCCCGAGGGTGAGGTTTGTGTTCCAAATAGATGCTGAGGCTGTACTTGTGGCACGGTGTGCTCACAAGAGTAACACATCAAGGGAAAGCATAGGCTCCTTCGCCGCGGCTTGACCCACCAGCGGGCGACAGACCAGCATAAGCGAAGAACACAAATATAATGGACGGTGAGTCTATTCTCGTCACGTGTTACTCCGGGCGCAGTTACGCCGACCGGCCTATTTCGTTCGTTTGGCAAGGCAAGAAATGTGAGGTGAAGCAGGTCGAAAAGGAGTGGCTGGAGCCAGGGGAAAGACACTTCGTGGTGAAGACAGAGGGACGAGAGAGATTTCAGCTCTGCTACCACGAGAAGGAAGATCGATGGTCACTAGCTGAACTAGAGGTTAAGCAGTGATCCTGGTTAGTGGAGGAACCGGCTTTGTAGGTAGCCACCTCGTCCCCCGGCTGGCAAAAAGCGAAGATAAGATAAGGTGCCTGGTGCGAAGTCTGGCAAAGACCGAAGCACTGCGGGAGCACGGCGCAGAGCTGGCAGTGGGGGATGTGACCGACCCCCAAAGCCTCAGGGAAGCACTGCAGGGCATAGATACCGTCATCCACCTGGTAGCGATAATCAGGGAGACGAGAGGCGCCACCTTTGGCGGGGTTAATGCCCAGGGAACAAGGAACATAGTAGAAGCTGCCCAGTCCGCTGGCGTTAAGCGGTTCATCCATATGAGTGCCCTTGGGGCTAGTCCTAACCCAAAGTACCGCTATACGCACTCCAAGTGGCAGGGTGAGGAGATAGTGCGAAGTAGCAACCTGGACTTCATCATCTTCAGGCCATCAGCCATATTTGGCCAGGGTTTTGGCTACAGCTTTATTGATAGCATGATACGGTCATTGAGAATGTTCCCGTTCATTGCTCCCGTACCGGGCTCGGGAAAGGCTCGCTTCCAACCCATCTGGGTGGAGGACGTAGTCTCGTGCATAGTTTCGGCACTGCAGGCTGGAAAAGATGGCCAGACATATGAAATAGGTGGCCCGGAGCACCTGAGCTATGAAGAGATGCTGGATACTGTTATACACGTCCTGGGTATGAGACGAACTAAGTTACACATCCCCATACCCCTAATGCGAATAGCAGTGATAGCGATGGAAAGAACGATGAGCAACCCACCGGTGACCTCAGTAGAGCTAGCCCAACTTGAAATCGATAATACTACTCACCTGGACTCAGTGGAGCGCTGCTTCGGATTCAAGCCCCTGGCGTTGAACCAGGGGTTGGACTATATCAAGCCATGATGAGTGTGATAAAGTATAGCAAACACTCATGAGAGGTTGCCCGCCAACGACTCATGAAAACAATGGGTAGCCTCAAAAGGTCGCAAGAGGGAGGATAATATGAACGAAATCTTTAGAATTCTGGAGCAGGATGCCCGAAAGACCCCCGAGCAGATCGCCACGATGACAGGTATCCCTTTAGCTCAGGTAGAGGAAACGATAAAGAAGGCATAGAGTGACCGCACTATCCTAAAATACAAAGCAATGGTCAACTGGGATAAATTGGGTGAGGAGCAGGTCTGGGCCCTGGCTGAAGTTAAGGTGACCCCGCAACGTGATGTTGGCTTTGATGCTATCGCCGAGAGGATATACCGCTTCCCCGAGGCGCGGACAGTATATCTGATGTCGGGCACCTATGACCTCGCTGTGCTCGTGGTTGGCAAGACGATGCACGAAGTCGCCGGCTTTGTGTCGGAAAAGCTCGCCCCCCTCGAAGGTGTGCAGGGAACGGTAACTCACTTCTTGTTGAAACGCTACAAGGAGGATGGGGAGATTATGGATGGCGAGGAGGGACCAAAGCGGGTGCCCATAATGCCTTGATTTCGAACATTGCGATTGCTGAAATTAGAGATACGCTAAATCTGGAAATCATATGACGATTGCTTTTTCGAACATCTCGATCGGCGGAATTCAAAAGACTGCAAATCTGTAAATCGCATGATGATTGCCTTATAGCGCGAAAGAGCGAAAACGTGAAAGGGCGAAAAATGAAGAAGCGCGATCTCATATCAAAGCGGGTTAAGGACATCCCTCCATCGGGAATCAGGAGATTCTTTGACATAATTGCCTCTATGGATGGAGTTATATCACTCGGTGTTGGCGAGCCCGACTTCGTCACTCCGTGGCATATTCGCGAAGCAGGGATATATTCCATTGAGAAGGGATACACCTCCTATACCTCCAACTACGGGCTTCTGGAGCTGAGGGAGGAAATCGCCCGCTACCTTAAGGTTCGCCATAATCTGGATTACGACCCCGAGCGTGAACTACTGGTAACCGTTGGTGTGAGTGAGGGGGTTGACCTGGCGCTGAGAGCCATCCTCGACCCAGGGGACGAGGTTGTCATCCCCGACCCGAGCTATGTTTCATACACGTCTTGCACTGTTTTGGCCGGAGGGGTGTCTGTCCCCGTGCCCACCGCCATCGAGAACGATTTCAAGGTTAAAGCCCAGGACATCGACAAAAGGATCAACCCGAGAACTAAGGCCATCCTGCTCGGCTATCCCAACAACCCCACGGGTGCAGTGATGGACCGCGAGGAGCTACTTAAGGTGGCTGAGGTGGCCCAACGCCACAGCCTGGTCGTGATCTCCGACGAGGTTTATGAAAGGCTAGTTTACGGCGTGGAGCACACCTGCTTTGCTTCTTTACCAGGGATGAGGGAGCGCACCATCCTCCTGGGCGGCTTCTCCAAAGCCTATGCCATGACAGGCTGGCGACTGGGTTATGCTGCGGCAACGGAGGAAATAATCGAGGCGATGATGAAGATTCACCAATACACCATCATGTGTGCCCCGACGATGGCTCAGATGGCGGCAATCAAGGCGCTCAAAGATGGAGAGGCCCAGGTGCAGGAGATGGTCGCCGAGTATAACCAGCGCAGACGTGTCATGGTCAAGGGTCTAAACGATATCGGACTCACATGTTTTGAGCCCCGGGGGGCCTTTTACACCTTCCCCTCGATAAAGAGCACCGGGCTCTCCTCAGACGAGTTTGCCGAGAGGCTCCTCCTTGAGGAGCGGGTGGCAGTTGTCCCTGGATCTACCTTCGGCCAGTGTGGCGAGGGATATGTCCGCTGTTGCTACGCTACTTCAATGGCGGAGATCGAGGAGGCGCTGGAGCGGATGGGCAATTTCGTCAAAAGGCATCGCACTCAATGAGCCAAGGGCTAAAGGTTGCAGTATCATGGAGCGGGGGCAAGGATAGCTGTTTGTCACTCTACAGGGCAATCTGCAGCGGTTTGCAGCCCTGCTTTCTATTGAATATGGTGAACCGGGACGCGAAACGGAGCATGTCCCACGGTCTTGACCCCAAATTGATAGCCGCTCAGGCCGAGGCCATGGAAATACCGATCCTTCAAAGGGAAACCACCTGGGATACCTACGAGCAAGAATTCAAGGAAGCGGTAGCGGTTCTGAAGCAACAGGGGGTTGATACGATAGTATTCGGAGATATCGACCTTGAGGAGCATAAAGAGTGGGTCGAGCGGGTCTGCGGTGAGCTTGAGGTGATTGCGATATTGCCATTATGGGGCGATGAACCGCATGCGCTACTCAACAGCTTCATACAAGCCGGCTTCGAGGCCATCGTGGTCAGCGCCAAGGCCGAGTTTTTTGGCGACGAATGGCTCGGGAAAAAGGTGAGCCAAGAGTTCATCGGGGAACTCTCGAGGCTTAATGAAGAATTCAACCTCCACCCCTGTGGTGAGCAAGGAGAATATCATACCTTCGTCGTCGATGGCCCCATCTTTAAAAGACGAATAAAGATAATCGATAGCCACAAGGTTTTAAGAGAGGGATACAGGTTCTTAGATATCTCCAGATACGAGCTTGAGGGTAAATAGTGGAACAAAAGCCCAAGAGCACGCTCTCCCTGGAGGGCTTCCAGACAGCCGAGCTCCCCGGCAATAAGATGCGCCTTATTCTCAACACCTCAAAGGGCGATATCCCCTGCATCTTTCACCACCGCGAGGGCAATACGGGAGGGGTGATCTGGGTGTGCGGTGCGCTTGGCGGTCTCGACGGGCCATCCTTCGGCATCTTTGCCACATTGAGCGACGAGCTAGTAGACGATGGTATAAGTTCTCTGCGCCTCGACTATCGGTACCCCGGCGACTTCGGTAAGTGCGTCCTCGACATGCTGGTCGGGGTTCAGTTTCTAAAGCGCCAAAAGATAGACAGGGTGGTTCTTGCAGGGCATTCCTTCGGTGCCGCCGTGGCAATCGTGGCGGGGACGATGAGCCCTGACGTGACGGCTGTGGTTGGACTCTCCAGCCAGACCTACGGGGCGCAGGACGTTGCTGAGCTTGCTCCAAAGCCACTCCTACTCATTCATGGAAGCCGTGACCGCAACCTCCCCGTCGAGTGCTCGGAGCTGATATACGAGTGGGCCAATGAGCCCAAGGAGCTTGTCATTTACCAGGGCTCGGGTCACTTCTTGAGGGAATGCCACGACGAACTTCATGATCTGCTTAGGAACTGGCTGGGTAATGAATTGAGGCGAAGCAACAGCAGAGAACGCTAGATAGGAATTGCTCCAAATCCTGCTTGCTGGCAAAGAAGGGCATACTCCATGTATCAGCGTTCTTCAGGGCTTCTCTTTAATCTGCCTCATGAAATCCTGGTGTACCGACTGGTTGGCGGCGATGATACTGTCGCTGCGGGTAGTTGCCGACTGACCATCGGCATTGGTGACCAAGCCTCCCGCCTCTCGAACGAGCAGCATGCCGGCAGCCAGGTCCCATACTGCAAGGGATAGATTAATGTACAGATCGAGCCTGCCGCAGGCAGCATAGGCAAGGCCCAACGCCGCAGAGCCCATCACCCTCACCGCCTCAACCCCGGGCCAGAGAGCACCCGCTACCTCCAGCGTCTCCCGTCCCCGCTCAGCATTGTAGCCCATATCGAAGCCAACAAGGGAGGTCTCGAGCGATGTTCTACTGGAGACAGCCACAAGCGAACCGTTCAAGAAAGCGCCCTGTCCCTTTTCAACCGAGAAGGTCTCCTGTCTTACCGGGTCGTGGATAACGCCCAACACAACGTCCTCGCCTTGTGCCAGGGCAATGGCGACACAGAAGTGCGGGACGCCATGGGCGTAATTACGCGTGCCATCGATGGGGTCGATAATCCAGCTATATGACGAATCGCCAGCAATATCCGCGGATTCCTCAGTAATAATGCCGAAGTCGGGATACTCATCCCGAAGGAGCGCTATGATCCTCGCCTCTGAAAGCAAGTCAACGTCGGTAACGATGTTACTCCTTCCCGGCTTAAACGAGATGCGCTTTTCACCCTGGAAGTGTCCCATGATGATATTCCCCGCCTCACTTGCCACTTGAGTCGTTACCTCGAGAGCCCCCCTGCCACTCCTGGATAAAGGCAATTGCATCCTCATCCCTATATGAGCCCCATCTTCTCTTTGACCTCTTTCAGGGTCTCGGT
>DAOUVR010000090.1 GCA_030667555.1 Dehalococcoidia bacterium | reverse complement strand
GAACTCCTCCGCATCCTTCCTGGTAATGTTTGCCACACTCTTTATTTCTTTTTCATCCCACAGCAACCTAGCATAGTCCAGGGGCGGGATAGGATTCCTCTTTCGAATCACCGCCATCACCAGTCTTCCGCCTTTTTCAAGCACTCTCAGAGCGCTAGGGACCGTCTCTCCCACCGGCGTGAAATCAATTACGCAGTTGAGCCTTTGAGGAGGCTCATCTTCTGCTCTACCTGTCCAGGCTGCTCCCAGTTTCCTGGCCAAATTGCGATGCTCTTCGCTCCTGGTGAAGATAAAAAGCTCGCAACCCCAGTATTTGGCCACCTGAATCACAATGTGGGCTGAGGCCCCAATCCGAAAAGCCCCAAGCTCTGCCCCGGCTTGATCCCTGAAAGCCGCAAATCTCGAAACCCGATTGCTCCAGCATATAAAAGAGGTGCTGCCTGAGAATCGGTGAACCTGTCAGGAATCACGTAGGCGAAATCCTCGGAGACCACGGTGTATTCGGCATAGCCACCATTAACCTGGCACCCGGTACCTTGAAACTGGTACCACAGGTTTTCGTTGCCCTCTTTGCAGAAGTGGCACTTCCCACAGGCGGAGTATATCCAGGCAATGCCCACCCGCTCTCCGACTTTGAATTTGGTCACCCCCGAACCCAGGCTTTCTACTTTGCCAACGATTTCATGACCCAGAACTATAGGAAGTTTTGGCTGAAGTCTGCCTTCGATTTCATCCAGTTCGGTGTGGCAAACCCCGCAGGCCGAGACCCTCACCAGAATCTCTTTTGATCTCGGCCGAGGGACTGGCATGTCTACCAATTCCAGAGGCCGATTTTCAACCGGTGAAATCTGCTTCAGAACTTGGGCTTTCATTCTAATCCCTGAGCCTCGCATAAGTAGGGGTACCTAGCGCGGGTGCTGGAGCTAGGGAAGCGGTATCTGTGGCTCGGCATGTTATGTGCCTGCTCCGTTCTGTCCCTCGCCACTTCTGTATATACATTGCCTTAATCTCTTGCTGAACGGGAGACGTCTCAGGACTACCTGTTGTTCTCTTGCCGGGTCTGCCACAGCTTCATGCCACGGTTGCAGAAATGCCTTCAGGACCTCGGTTACCGCCTGTGTGTCGCTGCCAATCATCGATGTGTATGTTCTATTGTGCTGCGATGACGCAAAGTGCTGCTGCTGGATACTGCGAGTCCTATTGGTCGCCTTTGCCATGGGCACCCTTGGCTGTTGGCGCGCCTGTTCTTTTGCGTCTGGGAGGGTGTTTGCTTATCCATAACCCCTTGAAGGAGTTTCGGTCCAGCAGGTGCCTGACATCGGCTACATCGAGGAGGTCTTTGGATATGTTGCTTTCAAAGTGGGCCACCTCGACATGTTTGCCCATGTTTTTCACTGCTTGAAGGGCATAGGCGAAATCAGAATCGCCGCTCACCAGCACAGCCACATCATAGAGGTTGTTCCAGGCAAAAAGCAGCAGGTCTGTGGCAAGCATAACATCGATACCCTTTTCTACAGGGATACCCTGCGCCAGCTTGGTGCCCCCCAGTCGCACCTCTAAATAAGGCGTTTCACGAAGGGCGTTGAGGAAGTCCTGTTGCTCGCGGTGGCCTTCAGTTCGCTGGCCTGGCTCTTGCAGCACATTGTAATAGTATACGCGGAACAGACGTCTTTCCCCACAGAGCTTACTGGCGAAATTGGCGAAGTTGAGGTCATAGCGCCGTAAGTTGGAGCGCAGGGCATGATACAGGTTGCTCCCGTCTATAAATATTGC
This sequence comes from Dehalococcoidia bacterium, assembly GCA_030667555.1. GTDB lineage: Bacteria > Chloroflexota > Dehalococcoidia > E44-bin15 > E44-bin15 > DAOUVR01. The sequence continues at coordinate 3,588 of DAOUVR010000090.1, read as the reverse complement.
CACTCTATCTTCCATAAAACCCTCCTCGACACATGATGAGCCATATCTACGATACTCGCAATCCCCTGAAAAGGATTATACCACATGTTTTCCATCTTGTACCGCATGGTCTAATCTTAACATAAGCTTTGTGGCTAGTCTAAGGAATACGCTGCCCGTCATCTGTATTTTTGGGGTCAAGCTGCATTCTGTGTCATTCTGACCCCGAACACAGCGTCTCCTTTTGTCATTCTGACCCTGAACCCTTCGATAAACTCAGGACAGGCTGAGCGAAGCGAAGAATCTAATCCCCTCTCCCTCGAAGGGAGAGGGTTAGGGTGAGGGTGAAGTTTCCCCCTCCCGCCATGGGAGGGAGGAACCAATCCCTACATCACCTCCCCTAGATTGCTTCGTCGCTGGCGCTTCTGGCGGGCGTTCAACTGAACGCCCCTACTTATAAGCTCAATAAGTATTGGGAAGGCTTTCTATTCTTTAATCAGCAGCGCGAAACCAAGCATTGCCGCCCCGGCCATTGCCGCCCCGAAGTAGAAGGTCGCCGCCGGGCTCACCACCTCCCACAGTAGTCCGGCGATCACACTGGCCAGCAGCAGGCTGAGCCCAATGGCACCATGGTACAGGCCATAAGCAGTTCCCCTCCTTGCCTTGGGCACCATGTCGGCAACAAACGCCCTGGTAACCCCCTCTGCTGCCCCGTAATACACCCCGTACAGGGCGAAAAGCAAAACTACGTAAATCACATGCCATGCTGGTGCTGCCAGGGCAAAGCCTAGATAGGTAAGGGCATATATTCCCCATGCGGCGATGATAATCCTCTTCCGGCCTATCCTGTCCGATAGCCTGCCAAAGGGGTAGGAGGTTGTGGCATAGACCAGATTTAACGGGATGAGCATAAGAAGGATATGACATGGGGATAGGCCGATATTGCTTGCCCTCAGTATGAGGAAGACATCGGCGGAGTTGCCCAGGGTGAATAAGAGCATTATTCCCAGGAAGATCTTGAACCGCCTGTCGAAGCCCCTCCCTGCGGCTGCTGCGCCTACTTCTCCCCCCTTGGGCTGGGAGGCTCTCTCCTCACGAACGAAAAGGATGAGGAGCAGCACTGCGAGCACCGCGGGGATGATGCCTATGATGACCAGCCATCGAAAGCTGGGCATGGACAGCGTTGGCTGCCACCCCTGTATGAGATAGACGATGACGGTGGCGATGGCGATACCGAAAATAGCGCCAAAGGTATCCAGCGCGCGGTGAAAGCCAAAGGCTCGTCCCATCCTGTCCGAGGTGGTTGAATCGGCAACCAAGGCATCACGGGGCGCGCTGCGGATTCCCTTACCACAGCGTTCGAAGAATCGGACGGCGAGCGCTGCACCACCGCTTGTGGCGAGCAGTAGAAAGGGTTTAGCGATGGTGGAGAGAGAATAACCCATAATGGTCAGCCCCTTCCGCCTTTGTAGCTTGTCGCTAGACCAGCCACTTACCAGCTTCAGCAGAGTGGCGGTGCTCTCACCAACTCCCTCGATAAGTCCAATAAATGCTGCCCCCACTCCCAATATGTGTGACAGGAAAAGGGGGAACATATTGAAAATCATGTCGCTGGAGGTGTCGGTAAGGAAGCTAACCCAGCCGAGGAAGAAGACATTGCGGCTGACACCCCAGATTCCCTTTTTATCACCTTGTTTCATTATCTATCCAATCTTTCCTCGATTACCTCTTCGACCAGCTCTGTGATTTTCCCTCTAGCTTCATCAAGAGCCTCTAACCCTTGCTCAGTTATGGTGTAGTATTTACGGACCTTCCCGTCAACCACTTTCCTCTGCGTGGACAGGTATCCATCCCTCGTTAGGCGGTGCAAAGTAGGGTAGATGGTTCCCGGGCTTAGCCGATATCCGTGCCGGCCCAGCTCCTCTAACATTTCGACACCGTAGATGGGCTCCTTTGAAGCGTGATAGAGGATGTGAATCTTAACGAAGCCGAGAAAAAAATCCCTGAACATGGCAGCATCGATTAATATCGCTTGGTGATATCGGCAAATGATATCAGCTTCTTGCCACATTTGTCAAGTGATGTTTATGAACTTGGCAAAACAGGCTAGCCCTCTCTCCTTTGACGGGAGAGGGTGAGGGTCAAGCTCATGTGCCCCCTCTCTCTAACTCCTCCGCTATGCGAGAGTCCGATGAATCGGACGATACTTCGTTCGGAGCCGACAATTAGGCCCAAGCTCACCACGAACAGTGTTGGCCCAGGTACTTATCATTGACTATTCCGTTCGCCCTAATCTTATCGAAAGGTGTATACCTCTTTTCTGCTGTATGGCAGTACATACAATTCCTGTAGTTGCCTGATTCATCAGGCACGATGGCCCAATAAATTGGGCAACTACAAGTTAGACCAGCCTACAGGGGGCAGAATGATTGCCAATGCCGTTTTGTCACCCGTCCGCCGTGGGATGAATATCTGCTCCGATAGGTCGGAGAGGCCCCCACCCCGATTATATCGGGGGAATCCCCCTCTATTTGAATCGCCCGTCCCTTCTTAGAAGTCGCCGAACTGTGTTATAATTGCGCTAATTCCAGCAGTAGTCAGGGGTGTGACGTGATGAGGATTGCCATTATCGGGTTGGGGCTAATCGGCGGGTCAATGGGCTTAGCCCTGAGGAAGGCGAAGGCAGATTTGGAGGTGGTGGGCTTTGCTCGCCGCAGAGAGACCGCCTCTAGAGCTGTTGAACTGGGGGCAGTGGACCGCACTGAGGGAGATTTGCTCGCCGTGATAAAGGGTGCTGACCTTGTACTTATCGCTACCCCGGTGATGGCGATGAAAGAGATAATGACCAGGATAAGAGAAAGCCTCGATGAGGGCTGCATCGTCACTGATGTTGCCAGCACCAAGGCACAGGTCATGGGCTGGGCGGAGGAGTGCTTGCCATCATTGGTAAGCTTCATCGGTGGACATCCGATGGCGGGGAAGGAGACCTCCGGGATCGAGGCTGCCGATGCTGACCTTTTCATTGGCTGCACCTATTGCCTGGTCCCTGGGCGCAGCGCCACCAAAGAGGCGATCGATAGGGTGGAGGGATTGGTGCAGCAGATTGGGGCAAAGCCCCTTTTCATCGATGCATCCGAGCATGACATGCTGGTCGCTGCCGTCAGCCATCTTCCCATGGTTATTTCCTCAGCCCTTGTCTCGATGACCACGAAAAGTCCATTGTGGGATGATATGTCAAAGCTTGCCGCCACGGGATATCGCGACCTCACCCGCCTGGCGTCAGGGAGTCCGGAGATGAGTCGCGACATCTGCCTGACCAACAGAGAATTTATATTGCGCTGGATAGATGAATACATCGAGGAAATGGAGAAATTCCGCCACATGATAAGCGAGGGGAGCGAGGAACTGGACGAGGCCTTCCTTCAGGCAAGGGAGAGGAGAGAGGGTTGGCTGGGAATGGCCCGTTAGATAAGGGTTAGTTATGGAGAAACGGGTAAAGGGATGCTCCAGCCTGAATGGTGAAGTCTCACCGCCGGGCGACAAGTCCATATCCCACCGTGCTGTCATCCTCAACAGCATAGCTTCGGGCAAAGCGAGGATCGCCAATTT
>DAOUVR010000060.1 GCA_030667555.1 Dehalococcoidia bacterium | reverse complement strand
TGGGATTATCCCATATATATAAGCTTCGCCATACTTGCCTTCGTACTTCTGGCGATAAAGCCTAGTATAAAGGGCGCTTTATGCATCTTTGCTGTGCTCGGTTTAAGCTTCATATTGTATATCCCCCTTTATACTTCGGGGGGCATGACCGGTTTTTCTGGTTTAGGCCTGGTGACGGAGAGAACAAGCTTAAGCCGATTTCTGATGACCTCAGTCCTATTCTTATTTGTTATATTCTCGCTGCTTTTTATATGGCCTAAACGGGAACTACTTGCCAGAAAATGGGTGACCTTAGCAGGTACTTTCATCCTTTTAGCCGCCATTCTAGCTGCCATCCTGCTTAAATTCCAACTTCTCATAATAATGGTTCCATTGATAATGTTATCCCTATACTACATATACAATTCGAAGTCAAAAGGGGAGAGGGAGTTCATTCTGCTTCTGGTTATCATGGGAGCGTCGATAGCTCTTTTCTGTGAGGTCTTATACTTTAACGACGCTCTTTACCAGCCCTATGAAAGATATAATACGGTCTTAAAATTGTATCCCCAAATATGGATATTCTGGGCTGTAGCGGCCGCTTGCGGCGTTTCTTTCATTGTGAGTATTATTAATGGGAAAACGAAGGCCATATGGGTTGCTGTGTTGGGCATCCTTATTTTTGCATCGATCATACACCCTATAGCCTCCACCACAGCCTGGACCAGCGGTAGGCACGAATCTCTAGATGTTTATGGAGGAAGAGGGTCGCTCGATGGGCTGGCCTATCTGGAGTCCCAAAATAAAGGTGACTACCTGGGTATCCGATGGATAAACGAAAACATAGACGGTCGCCCGGTTATAATGGAAGCACCTGGAAATTCTGGCGAATATTCCTCTCGCGTTTCAGCGCTCACCGGGCTTCCGACAGTAATAGGCTGGCAATCTTGGGAGATAATGTGGGGGCGCAGTTGGGATGATGTTGGGGAAAGAACCGGGGACGTGGATGCGATATACAATACATTGGACAATGATGAGGCGCTGGACTTGTTGAAAAAGTACGATGTCGTGTATATATACATAGGGTCTTTGGAACGGGAGAAATATGAAAGCGAGGGTTTGCAGAAGTTTGCTGCTCAGCCGGAGGCATACGAATTGGTGTACGAGGGTGAGGGGGCAACCATCTTCAGGGTGAGGGAGAATGGCGGTGCGGATTAGTACATCATTGGTCGACCGTGTGCGTGCCAGGTTAAACTGGGAGATCTCTATCTACATCCTTCTCTTCATCATCGCCCTGGGGATGCGCCTCTGGGATTTGGACGCCCGTGTCTTCAGCTTCGATGAGTTCGAAAATGTCTGGTGGGGTGGTGCCTGGTCTCTTTACAACACGCATGCTTATCATCATACGCCTGTAACCCATGGCCCGTTCCAGGGTTACAGCACCGCCCTGGCCTTCTTCCTCTTCGGGGACAGCGAATTCACGGCACGGTTTGTCCCCGCCATCTTCGGCACGGCATTGGTAGCGCTTCCCTATTTCCTGCGCCGCCAGCTAGGGCGATGGGGTGCTATCATCGTTGCTGTCTTGCTTACCTTCTCTCCTACGTTTCTATTCTTCAGTCGTTACGCCCGAAACGATATCTATATTGTTTTTTGGACTCTGCTCCTGGTTGTCTGCCTGTGGCGCTATTTTGAGGAGAGGAAGGCCAGGTATCTCTACATTGGAGCAGCCGCCTTGAGTCTCAGCTTTTGCACCAAGGAGGCAACCTATTTCACTGCAGGCATATTTGCCCTTTTCCTTTTCATCGCTTCGGCTAAAGAGCTGGTAGCCAGGGTTAGAAACAGGTTCGACCTTAAGGATCTCCCCGCGCCAGCCGAATTCCTGCTCCTCATCGGCGCCCTGGCGCTGCCTCTTTTTGCAGCAGCTGTTCAACTAATCCCGAAAGTGAACTTTCCCGGCGGCTTTAACTGGGATGAGGCTCTCATCGTGATTCTTCTATTCATAGTATCCGCAGCCATAGGGATTCGCTGGAACTGGCGGCGCTGGCTTATAAGCTTCCTGATTTTCTATGGCATCTTCATCCTTCTCTATACTACCTTCTTCACCAATCTCTCTGGCTTTGCCAGTGGCGTCTGGGGCTCCCTTGATTACTGGATCGGTCAGGCAGGAAGGGTGACACAGCCCTGGTACTACTATATTATTCTTATGCCCTTCTACGAGTTTCTGCCCTTGCTCTTTGCCTTCGTTGGTGCCATCTACTACATGATAAAAGGGAACCTATTCTCCCGTTTTTTAGTTTGGTGGGCGTTATTAAGCCTGATACCATACTCTTTATATGGCGAGAAGATGCCTCAGATTTGCCTTTATATGATTCTCCCCGCGATTCTTATCGGAGGGATGTTTATCGGCCAGCTTTTCCACCAGGCCTTTGATTGGAAAAGAATGAGAGCTTGGGCGGTGAGAGGGGTTACGATATTTGCTCTGCTACTCCTTTTCCCTGTCACTGTGTATATCGCCTTTCAGGCGAGCTACGATAATAGCGGTGAACCTCCGCAGATGTTGGTATATGCAGGTATATCCCAGGACTTGCGGCAAGTCATGGCCCAGATTGAGGAGGTAGCGGAGGAAAGCGGTGAGGGGAAAGAGCTGGCCATAACCGTAGATGGCAGCGGTGGCGGCCTCTCCTTTTACTGGCCATGGGCCTGGTATCTTAGGGATTATGTGAATGTTGATTTCCCTGACCTCTCTTCTGTTAATGAGCCTCCTAAAGGCTCAGTGCTTCTTCTCAATGTGAATAATAAGGATGCTGCTGAGCCATACTTGGAAAAGTATGTTGAGGGGCAAGGATTTCAACATCTGATATGGTTCCCCGAGGAGTATAAGGATTTTGACTTTGGGTGGTGGTGGGACTACTTCATGCATAGGAAAACCGAGGGTCCCTACTGGACCTCTGGCACAGAGGGTATTGCTTACTTCCCTCCCGTCGCTCCGTGATTGAGGCAGAACGCTTCCCGAGCTATAATAACTGACCAGAGAGGAGCTAGTATTGCTAAGAAGGGGCCGTTTTTGGATTGGGCTCGGAATCAGCCTTCTCTTTCTATGTCTCTTCCTGTACCGAACTGACTTCGCCGAGATTAATAGGGCGCTGCGTGAGGCAAACTATATACTCCTGTTTCCAGGACTCCTCATCTATTTTGTGGGTGTTTTCTTTCGGGCGGTGCGGTGGCGTTATCTGTTGAAGCCCATTGGGAACTTCTCTGCCTTCCGACTGTTCCCACTGGTAGTTATCGGCTTCCTGGTAAACAACGTCCTACCTGGCCGTCTTGGCCTAGTGGCCCGGGCCTACATTCTCGGTGAAAGGGAAAGCATCAGCAAGATGGCCACTGCAGGCACTATGGTAGTGGAACAGATATTCGATGGGCTAACGCTTCTTCTTTTTGCTGCCATACTGTCCCTTTTTATTCCTCTGACAGGCTTGTTGCAACAGATCGTTTACGTTGCGGCTGGGCTTTTTCTTGTAGCTCTCCTGGTAATTTTCATCCTCGCGTCCTCACGGAGGCTCACTAAAAGGGGGATTGCGATACTGCTTTACCTACTACCTATGCGATGGCGGGAGAAAGTAGGCGGGTGGCTCATCCTTCTTGTTGAGGGACTGGCGATAATGCGCAGCCCACATAAGCTGGCTATGGTATTGACTATATCGATGGGGGTATGGCTCTGTGAGGCTGGCCTATTCTACTTTGTGGCGCTGTCGTTCGATCTACAGCAACCCTTTTACGTAATGCTGCTGGTGACATCAATCGCCAGCCTGAGTTGGGCTCTCATATTCGTTGCCCCAGGTGGTGTGGGTCCCTTCGATTGGTTCTGCCAGCAAGCCCTTCTTTTCTTCGTCCCCGCTGGCGCTGTAGCAGCAGAATATACTGGCTTAGTTACAGCTTATGTTATCGTGTTGCACGCTTTACTCCTTCTGCCTATGATAGCTCTGGGCTTTATGTTCCTTTGGATAGAGAACCTTTCGCTGGCCAAGATAGTGCCAGGGCAGGAGCAGAAACTGGTGGAGCGGAATGACCCCGAGGGGGGTGAGTAGTGAATTTTGGCATCGTCGGTGGCGGGCTCGCTGGGCTTTCCGCGGTTTATGAACTAGGCAGAGAGGGGCATAGAGTAGCCATCTTCGAGAAAGGGGCGGAGTTGGGTGGACAGGCATCTATCAGGGATGAACTACAGTGTTAGATTGGGACGGGAAATAGCAAAATTGGTGAGCGCTAAGGGTTGAATTCCTCAGGCGCAGTGTGATATCATTAATTTCTAGAGAAACGATGGTTACCCCTGCACTTACGAAGAAGCAGCTAGCAGATTTCCACGCTACAAAAAGACCGCAGCTTGTCCCCCTTTTTACAAACAATCAGAAGTGTACTCGTCGATTCTAAAGTTATGGAGAAGGATTAATGTTTAAAATCATGCTGAGAGAGGACTTGGTGCCCAGCATTCACCTTTTCAAGGTTGATGCGCCGGCAGTTGCCCGCAAGGCCCAGGCAGGACAGTTCGTTGTCATAAGAATAGACGAAAAGGGGGAGCGTATCCCTCTTACCGTTGCCGACTGGGATAGAGAGGAAGGGAGTATTACAATTGTCTTCATGGAAGTGGGGGCGACAACCCGCAAGATGGCTCACCTTAAAGCTGGCGACTACATCGCTAACTTCGCCGGCCCTCTGGGCTTGCCCACCCATATCGATAATTATGGCACCGTGGTCTGCGTCGGGGGAGGGTTCGCCGTGGCGCCTATAGTCCCGATTGCTCGTTCCATGAAGGAAGCGGGAAACAAGGTCTTGTCCATTATGGGAGCCAGGAACAAGGATCTTTTATTCTGGGAAGATCGCCTGAGAGCAGTCAGCGATGAGCTCATTGTGACCACAGACGATGGCTCCTACGGCCGTAAGGCATTGGTGACCGAGCCCCTCAAGGAATTGCTTGAGGGAGAGCGGAAGATAGACCGGGTTATCGCCATCGGCCCCACGGTGATGATGAAGTTTTGTGCTAAAACGACTGAGCCTTTTGGTGTTAAAACAATCGTCAGCCTCAACCCGATTATGGTCGACGGCACCGGGATGTGTGGTTGCTGTAGGGTTGAGGTTGGGGGTCAAACCAAGTTCACCTGTGTTGATGGGCCTGACTTCGATGGCCACCAGGTGGACTGGGACCTCCTCTTTACTCGGCAGCGGATATACCTCGAGGAAGAAAAGAAAGCGTTAGAGCGATGGGAGCAGATGAGCCATGCCTAAGTTAGATCTAAACCGAGTGTCCATGCCCAAGCAGGAGCCCCTGGTGCGGGCGAAGAATTTTGATGAGGTCGCCTTGGGATATAACGAGGAACAGGCTTTGGCTGAGGCCACGCGGTGCATCCAGTGCCCCAAGCGATCCTGCATTGATGGCTGCCCGGTGGATGTGGATATTCCCGATTTCATTCTGGCAGTGCGCGAGGGAAATATGCCCGAGGCAGTGCGCATTCTTAAGAGCAAGAACAGCCTGCCCGGCATCTGTGGGCGGGTATGCCCTCAGGAGTCGCAATGTGAAGAGACATGTACCATAGCGAAGAAGGGCGCACCGATAGCTATCGGTCGTTTGGAGCGCTATGTGGCCGATTGGGAACTCAGCCAGGGGCAAATGCAAAAGCCTGAGCTTGCTAAGCCGACTGGAAAGAGGGTGGCTGTAGTAGGGTCGGGGCCGGCGGGGCTCACCGCAGCCGCCGACCTGGCCAAGCTGGGGCATGAGGTAACAATCTTTGAAGCGCTCCATACCGCTGGTGGCGTACTCATGTATGGCATCCCGGAGTTCAGGCTGCCCAAGCTCGTCGTCCAGACCGAGGTTGACTTCGTGAGGTCTCTCGGGGTGGATGTCAGACTGGACTCCGTTGTAGGTAAGACCGCGACCGTGGACGAGATCCTGGATGATGGCTATGATGCCGTCTTTCTTGGCACCGGTGCTGGGCTACCTATGTTCCTAAATATCCCCGGTGAGAACCTTAACGGCATCTATTCAGCAAATGAATTCCTTACTCGAACTAACTTAATGAAGGCCTATCTCTTCCCTGAATATGATACCCCCGTGAAGGTAGGTCGCAGGGTAGCGGTGGTGGGTGGAGGCAATGTGGCTATGGATTCAGCAAGGTGTGCCCTGAGGCTGGGTGCCGAGGAGGTCTACATCGTTTATCGGCGCTCCGAGGTAGAGCTGCCAGCGAGGCGGGAGGAGGTGGAGAACGCCCAGGAGGAGGGCATTATCTTCAAGCTCCTGACTAATCCCAAGAGATTCATCGGCAATGATCAGGGCTGGGTGGTTGGTGCGGAGTGCTATGAGATGGAACTGGGAGAGCCCGATGACAGCGGACGGCGGCGGCCTATTGTCAAGGAGGGCAGCGAGTTCGTTATCGATGTCGATGTCGTGGTTATCGCTCTGGGCACTACCCCCAATCCCCTCGTGCCTACGACAACCGAAGGGCTGGAGGTTACCAGGAGGGGCACCGTGGTTGCCGATGAGGAGACGGGGAAGACGGTGAAAGACGCTGTCTGGGCGGGAGGCGATGTGGTCACCGGTGCTGCCACCGTGATCAGCGCTATGGGGGCAGGCAAAAGGGCAGCCGCCTCCATCGATGAGTATCTTAGGAGTAAATAAGAGGCGCATCCAATAGGATTGAAAAAAGAGAAAGCCCCACCTGGTTAAGGTGGGGCTTTTACTATGAAGGCGGTTTTTACCAGAGAGAGCTTATTTGGACTTGCTGGAGTCCTTGACAGTCGGTGAGCAGGGATTTAGTATGACCACATTAGTTTACACGGAAAC
>DAOUVR010000112.1 GCA_030667555.1 Dehalococcoidia bacterium | reverse complement strand
TCTAAGTGATAATAACTGAGCTTGATATTCCCACCTCTTAACCCTCAAACTCATGTAGGGAGGGCTTTCAATTGTCACCAGAGAAGCTGGAGTGAATGGTAAATGCGGACTTGTTTGAGGGCTGCACTTCACCTCTGCCACTTAATACCATGACCTGACATGGTCAGCTATGATATCTATACCTTCAAACAGATCGGGCGGGAGTAGAAAATAAGCAGTCCTGATCCTGGCGTATTCATGCTTCGGCTCATAGTAGATGGAAATGCCACCCTTAAGGGCACTGAGGTCAGCTTGCAGTAGTTTATCCTTCAGCCCGTAGTCGAAATTGAGCTTCTGGGCCAGGAAATCGTCTCCTTTCCATTCAATGTCAACCACCTTACCCTTAAATAGTGAGCTTTTCTTCGTGCTCATCTTGGTTTTCTTCTTCTTGCTTCCCCCAATAAAGCTGGGCCGGTTTACCAGAAAGTCGAGATAGTAGTTGACCCCATACTGGCTTGCCACGCCGATAACATTTATTGAATCTATGTTGTAGTCTGTCAGTTTGATAGTCCCTACCAGCCTCTGCCCCCAGGAGCGTTTCCGTTTAGTTTTCTCCTGGCTGTCGTCTTTTTCCAGTACAGATGCCTTGACGCCTATCCCCTGAAGGTGCTGGTAAAGCTCATCTACCTTATTTTGCCCACCCTTCTTTAGGCTCCTGAAGGCCAGAGGTAAACCCACAGCGAGCAAAAGCGCAAATAAAATAGGGAATATATTGCTCCAGTCCACCCAGTATCCTCCTCTTCACTTAGTTAATGCATTGAAGATTATAATACTTGACACGCTTAGTATCAGCAAGGCTCCTGCGTTCCTTAATATGACTGGCGACGCCTCATCTCCTACCAAGCGTCTCTGTCGCTGTGGCGACCCAAAGCCCATTGTTATTCTTCGGTCGCTGCGCTCCCTGCCGAAGCTATTCGAAAATCATGGGTAGGTTGGAGCGTCTGCTCCAACCACGCCTAGAGCACCCCGATGTAATCGGGGTATGCTACCCTATGTGCCAACTTCCTGAACACCATCGGTGCTCTAAACCTGCCACTGCCTTTCGCCGCAATCGAAGCTTATGCTCCACGTTGTCAGCATATTCTGAAGCTGATATGATTGACTCAAAGCTGATGCTGGAGAAGGTTCGTTTATTATGGCCATTATTAAGACCAAAGACTTGACCAAGCGGTTCAAAGACGTATTAGCGGTAGATGATGTGAATCTGGAGATAGAGGAAGGCGAATGCTTCGGGCTATTGGGGCCTAATGGGGCAGGCAAGACCACCCTAATCAGGATGATAACCGCCGTCTCACCTCCCACCAACGGTGAGATATGGGTGCAGGGCAAGGACCTTGAGCGGTCCGCCCGGGAAGCGAAGTCCATCATGGGGGTGGTGCCGCAGTTGGACAATCTCGACCCGGACCTGACGGTGTTGCAGAACCTGATGACCTTCGCCCGCTACTTCAACGTACCTAAACATGAGGCACGCCACCGCAGTATGGAACTACTAGGCCTGTTCAAGCTCGAAGACAAACGAAATAGCGCGATTCGTGAGCTCTCGGGCGGCATGAGACGCAGGCTGCTCATCGCCCGCGGCCTCGTCAACAACCCGAGAATCATCATCCTTGACGAGCCGACCATTGGGCTGGACCCGCAGGCGCGACACCTGGTGTGGCACAAGCTCACTGAGCTGCATGCTCAAGGTGTTACCCGGATTCTGTGCACTCACAATATGGACGAGGCGACCGTCCTCTGTGACCGGGTGGCTATAATGAATGAAGGCAGAATCCTCGACCTCGATGCTCCCCATAAGTTGGTGGCCAGGCATGTGGGAAGTGATGTGTGGGAGATCGAGGTGGACTCGCAGGAGAGGGAGAATCTCCTAGCAATGCTGGAGAGCCGCGGGCTCGACTTCGAGGATGCCGGCACTCACATCTATGTGTTCCATGTTGGGCAGGAGGATATACTGACAGGTATCGTCGGGGACGGGCACAAGCTGCGACAGCGGCCTGCCCACCTGGAGGACGTCTTCTTCCGACTCACCGGGAGGTCTCTGATCGAATGAAGCTCTTCTCGTGGCGTTGCATCCGAATGTGGCAGCGCAACAGAGACGTCTTCGTCAGGCTGTGGCATTCCGAGGCGCCCGGCGCTATCGCCGAGCCTATCCTTATCCTGGTGGCCATGGGGCTGGGCCTGGGTGCCTATGTAGGTCTGGTGGATGGGCAGCGCTATATCGAGTTCATTGCGCCGGGCATCATAGCCAGCTACGCCATGTTCAGCGCCAGCTTCGAATGCACCTATGGCACGTTCTTCCGTATGGAGTATCAGAAGACCTTCGACGCCGTTATCGCTACCCCACTGAGTGTTGAGGACGTTATCGCCGGTGAAATCTTCTGGGGGGCGACGCGTTCAATGCTCACCGGCACGGTGATACTGACCATCGCAGCAGCCTTCCAGTTGGTGCATTCGCCATGGGCGATACTGATACCGCTGGTCTGTTTCTTGGAAGGGGTAGTGTTCGCCTCGATTGCGGTGTTCTACACGTCGATGGTGCCGGCCATCTATACCTTCAACTACTATTTCACCCTGTTCATCACGCCGATGTTCTTCTTCAGTGGCGTGTTCTTTCCCCTCTCCTCTTTTCCCCAGATAGTGCAGACGCTGAGCTGGATAATACCCCTGACCCCGGTGGTTCATCTCACCCGGTCGCTGGTGAGCGGAGACGTGCACCTCGGCCTGCTGTGGGTGTTCGGTCTCGTCCTCCTCTTCGCTGCCGGGTTCTTCTCCCTATCGTTGTTCACCATGAGGCGCAGGCTAGCCGTATTAAAAGGCTTGTGCTGTCGAACCACCTGGCTAGATTCGACCGCCCAGGTGAAGGCGCCTTTCTATATGCTAAACATTGAAAATTATTCTGTTGAGCTTTAATATGGTCAAGGACAAACGTTCATCGGGGGTGGAAATGGCTGACTACAAAGAGTTATGGCAACTAAAGGACTCGCTCAAAGTTGAGCTAAAGAACAGCATCATGGCTGAAATTGAGGAGATTGCAAGACTACAAACCCTAGATTTGAATAGGGCGATAACCGAGATGCTGGAAGAAACGGCTGAAAGGATCCTGGATGAGGTTCACCTGGAAAAGGTAACCAAGCCTATGCTTGATAAAACGGTTCGCAATGTTTTGGAGACACAATATCCTGAATTGATACAAAAAGCTGTTTCAGGTTCCCAGTATCCTGAGTTGATACAAAAGGCTCTAGCAGTGGCAACGCCCGAAATCCAAAAGGCCAAAGATGTTTTTAACGAAGTATTGGAGCAAGCGGTTAAAGAAGTCATAAGAGAAGCTATAGTAGAATCAGTAGGTAAAGCAACATAGGTATGTACTTGCCAATGGTTAATTCCAGCCAATCATCATACGATGGTTTGAGCCACCTTCGAGCGATAGCCAACTGGTTAGCCACTTGACAGCACGCCTGTAGCAGAGTAGGCTTCTGGCGTTGAATCAAATAGGGTCGTTCGTAGAGATTTCCCCATAAGTTACCCTGTCCTATAGCCATCCCTGGCTCTGGCGGGAAAAAGAGATAAGGAAGCAACGATGAAATATAGTCGCATTTTGATATTTGCCCTGGTAATTGTGATGGTTGTGACACTTGTGTCTAGTCTCGCACGTTTTGCTTTCACACCCAAACCTGGGCCAACACCGACGCCAACAGCGCAACCAACGCCAACACCAATCGCAGGGTACCTGGTTCATATTGATGAGGCCAATGGTTTTACCATCTCTTATCCAGAGGACTGGGACAAGATTCCAGAGGAGTCGTATGTGGGGGGAGTCCTTATTGCCTATAGCTCGTATTCAGATTGTGGAGGCAGTTTCCAAAGCCTCAATGTTGGGCAGAGCGAGTTACCCCAACCAACCAGCGTTCATGCCTTGTTTGAACAGGAAAAGGCGTATTTAGCCACCCTCGAGGGATACGCACCCGTATCTGAGGAGACACTGACCCTGGATGGTATGCCGATAATCAAACATGTGTATACCCTGGCCAGGAATGAGGTGACGATGGAGATAATGGAAGCTCTCATAGTTGAAGGTACAACAGTGTGGTTCATCGCCTGTGAATGCGCCGCGTCATGTTGGAGCGCATACGAGCCAACATTCGACACAATAGTGAGCACTTTCCACCTTCTCCGCTAGGCTTGGCCTTGAACCGAATTCTCAATATGGAAGATACGGCAACTTAGCAATGGTTAAGCCGACCAAGGCTTATTTATAGTGATAACCATAAGATGCGCCAAGTGTAAAAGTAAAGTATTTAGATATGAGAAGATTGGGGAAGGGCGAGTGCTTCATTGCTGGATAGACCGGATAGTAAAGGATTATAGCGTGCATGACGGAAATGAAGTTAAATGTCCTTGCGGCAATCTAATTGGCATTGATGAAGGAAAGTGGATAAAAATGAAGCGGCGCTCCTTCATCTATTCGGGGATAGTGACAAAAGGGTAGACATTCTGATTAGATTGATGATTATCAATCTAGATACCAGCAAGATGCATGGCCTGGCGCCCAT
>DAOUVR010000122.1 GCA_030667555.1 Dehalococcoidia bacterium | reverse complement strand
TAGCAGAGACTCCAATATCCCCATGGTATATTCCAGCCTTATGTCCCGGTAATGCTCACCCTCACCAACACCACCCGTATTGAGTAGGTAGTACCTCATGTGAGGAAGGCCCCTCAAGATTTCAATAAACCTGTTGGCATGCTGTGCTTTATTTCCAGCCATAAAGGGATCATAGAAAAACTCACTTCTAATCCTCCCTGCCTGGGTTGGGTCACCCGCTGACGACTCCATTGCCTGCCCCATAACCATCAAGGCTGCTGCTTGTGGACGAGTCAACCTCGATATCGCCGGGATCAATGATCCCCTTGTTATCAAAATAAGGTTATCGACTCTATCAACATCGATATACGGGCTGGCATGCAGGAAATCCCTTCGCCGTATAACCGCTCTCCCATTCGACGTCCTGGTGAAGTTATAGAAGTCATAGTCTCCGTCGTCGGTGACAAAAACGTTTTCGCACAGCGTATCCGGTTTCAACAAACCATAGAACACCGCGGTTTGCTCTCCTGGATTCACGCCCTCTGTTTTCGCAAAAATCCCTCCCAACTCAAAGCCGTGGAAAGAACCATCTGGCATGAGCGCTCCACCATCGTCCTGAATAAGCCAGGACCTTTCCCTTTCCTTCTTTGCCATGATGCAGCAAGTTGTGGTTGTCTTGCCGTTGGCGCTCAATGCGACAAGCAGCGTTCTGACAGTTCGATAGTCTCCGTGGACTGATTGAAGGTAATCCTCCCTACAACCGGCGTGCAAGAAGATCCCACCTCTCCTGGTTTTGACGTTCCAATCCTCCGCAGCAAAAACCCCCTTCTTGTATTCACCTATGTAGTTACTGTTCCTGACGATCTTGATCACCCTTCCATCGTCCAGCGTGGCCAATCTTATGGTGATATCCTTTTGGGAAATCGGCTTTGACCTGTTGGCTTCAAAAGCCTCGTCGGTGAAGAATATGATCTGATATATTGGTGACTTGACTTTCCTATTCACCGGCAGATAAAGATGCCCTCCACCGTAGGCAAGGTGAGCAAATCTCACCGGCACAATCATTCTAACCACTGTTTCACTGCTTTCGTTGCCCACGATCCTGTCAACGGAAATCAACTTCTCCCTGGCAAGCGCCTTTTCACACTGGGAAAGCAGTCGCGTTTCCTCCTCGCTGAAAGGATGGTCAACGCTGTTCTTGGTAAGCATCGCCGCTCTCGACGTGGGCTCGCTTTCAGCAGCAAAATTGCCGTATATCGTCTTTCTGATTCCAGGCTCGATCTCCGTCAAGGTCCTAAGCTCCGCATCAGAGGGATTATCAACCAACCTGTTCTCTTCTATTGCCTTTTTCCTGATTCTATCAGCAGTTCTGGCGAATTCTTCCAGATCGAACCCGTTTGACATCACATTTCCCCCTTTCTTACCCTATCCCCACAAAGTTCCTTAATCAGTGGCGCAGCAAACCTTCCAATGTACAAGGCAGCAACACTTTCAGCTCTCACGTGCTACCTCCTCCGGGCTACCAATCCTCCCCAATATCGCGCGGGCGGCGGCGATCGCCGGGTTTGCCAGGTACACCTCTGATCGCGGACTGCCCATGCGGCCAACGAAGTTGCGGTTGGTGGTTGAAATGCACTTTTCACCGGCTGCGAGAACCCCCATATATCCTCCAAGGCAGGGACCACAGGTAGGCGTGCTCACCGCTGCCCCCACCCGGATGAAGGTCTCTATCAGGCCGCGGCGCATAGCCTCGAGATACACCTCCTGAGAGCCGGGAATGATGATCAAGCGCACCTTAGGGTGAACCCTTCTCCATTTAAGCACCTCGGCGGCCATCTCTAGATCCTCGATGCGGCCATTGGTGCAACTGCCGATCACCGCCTGGTCAATCTTCACCTCACCAACCTCGCTTATCGGCCTGGTATTCGATGGCAGGTGGGGAAAGGCAACTTGAGGCTCGATCTTAGAGACATCGTATTCTATGACTTTTTCATAATAGGCATCTTCATCGGGTTCATACACTGTGTAGGGACGCCCGGCACGAGCCTGAATATAAGCCAATGTCTTGTTATCGACCCTGAAGATGCCTGCCTTGGCACCAGCCTCGATAGCCATATTAGCCATGGTGAAGCGACTACTCATAGGCAGAGACTCGATGGTCTCTCCGCAAAGCTCCATTGCGGCATACAGCGCTCCGTCGACGCCGATGTCGCCGATAGTATAAAGAATAAGGTCTTTGCCGCTGACCCACTTTTTCGTTCTGCCATGATAGATGAACTTGATAGTCGGAGGAACTTTCATCCAAATCTCTCCTGTTGCCATGGCGCAGGCGATATCGGTCGAGCCCATTCCTGTGGCGAAGGCTCCCAAAGCGCCATAGGTGCAGGTATGGGAATCCGCAGCCACGACCACATCGCCAGGTAACACCAGCCCCTGCTCCGGCAGAAGCACATGCTCAATGCCACCTCTACCAACACCAAAGTAGACCAATCCCTTCTCCTCGGCGAACTCCTTCATCATCTTCGCCTGCTCCGCTGAAGGGATGTCCTTATTGGGTACAAAATGATCGGCGACCATCACCACCCTCTGGGGATCAAAGACCTCAGAGACACCGATGCGCTCAAACTCGTTGATGGCGATGGGGGCGGTAACATCATTTGCCATAACGAGGTCAACCCTGACATTTAAGAACTCGCCAGGGCTGACCTTCTTTTTTCCACAATGAGCAGCAAGTATCTTCTCAGCTATTGTTGATCCTGTCATTCTCCTCCTATCTTCTTGGGAAGCCTGAGCACGATCAGTACAATCAGAGTAGCCACTGGAGCCAAGATATACAGGCCTGCGCCAGCAGCAAGCCCTATGGCGGCAACCGCCCAGATGCTGGAAGCGGATGTCAAACCGACCACGATTCCCTCCTGTGTCCGTATGATCATCCCCGCGCCCACGAACCCAATACCCACGACTATCCCTGCGGCTACTCGTGCCGGGTCCGCACCTGGCCCAAAGCCGTATATTGAGGCGATGGTGAACAGGGTGGCGCCGATACAGATCAGCACGTGGGTGCGAAGCCCAGCCGGCTTCCTTGCGTGCTGTCGCTCAAACCCTATGAGCGTCCCCAGTGCCACCGCCAATAAAAGGCGCAGCACCATCTCTAATTCAGGGGACAAGAATCACCTCCTATCCATGTCGGCTAGGCTATGGCCTTCTTGAGTTTCCTCAAGTTCCTCAGGTGTTCATCCTTGTGGCCCGGTTCAAGGAAGGTTAGCTTCTCGCAGGACTCGAACTCATCGCACTGGGCGCAGCTTTCATAGCCCCGTTTCCGGGCGCAGGTCCTGATCTTGCACCAGGGGTTTCCCCCACCCTCTCTACACCCCCCACACCTGAGGCTAGCAAGGGCATCGAGGCTTTTCTTAAAAGAGTCATAGTCTCCCAAGAAGGGAATCGAGGGCCACACCTGTTTCATCTTCTCGGCCCGCATCGTCCGCCGCAACTCCTTGGCTGACTCGCTTATCGTCTTGGTGTACCCAAAACAATGGCTGCAATCCAGGCCACAATAGGCCATAACGCTACCGGCTTTTGTTTCCGCCATTTTTTCTTCTCTATGTTACTCCGAAAATAGATTTGTGAGGCCTGAGGGAGTCCTCTCCCTCAGCTTTTCCGTGAAGGAAGGATTCCTTCACGCCTCAGACTATTCTCATAATTCGTTTGTTTTCCGCTTCGCGTTTGTTATCAGCTACTAGGTAGTAAGCACCGCCACCAGGACAAATATCAAGGCGATGAAGCTGATACTCAGGCTCATTATGATCAGCACCAGCAGCAATTTGCCAGTGCGCTCCAGGCCCGCAATACGTTGCTCGATCTTCTCCTCGTCCATTTTAAACCCCCTACTCTTTGCCTTTCGCCGCCAAGAGCCGGTTGAGGGCGTTCATATAGGCTTTAGCACTGGCGACCATGATGTCGGTGGAGGCACCCCGACCGATGTAGGTTCGGCCCTCGCTCTCGATCTTTATGGTCACCTCGCCAATGGCATCGATACCCTCAGTAACCGCTTTGACGCTGAACTCAGTGAGTGTATTGGGCACCTGCACCAGGCGGTTGATCGCTTTATAGACGGCGTCCACCGGTCCCGCACCCAGGGCGGCATCAGCAATCACCTCCCCATCGGGCGCAACGAGCTTCACCGTGGCCGTCGGCACGCTATTGTCGCCACAGGAAACCTGTACTTGCTCCAGGTGGTAGGTCTCCGATACG
>DAOUVR010000158.1 GCA_030667555.1 Dehalococcoidia bacterium | reverse complement strand
GTGCCATCGATAAGCAACTGTTCTACAAAGCGGTAATTATCGTGTGTGATGCGGTGAATATCTTCGCTAACAGATATGCAGCAAAGGCAAGAGAGGCCGCTGGCGAATCCCATGGAGAGAGGAAGAAGGAACTGGAGGAGCTGGCCAGGATTTGTGAGCGTGTGCCAGCCAATCCAGCCGATACTTTCTATGAAGCGCTACAGGCATCCTGGTTCGCCTTCATGATAGGCAATCTAGAAGCTGGCGGAGACTCGATATCCCTTGGAGGGCTGGACCAGATTCTCTATCCCTATTACAAGGCAGATATCGAAAATGGACAGATTACGAAAGATAAAGCACAAGAACTGCTTGACTCGTTTTTGTTCAAGTTCGGCGAAAACTCTACCCCAGGCGCTGATTTGGACTCCCACGTTAACGGAATAACAATCGGGCGCCAAACAGAGTACGGGCAGGACGCCACCAACGAAATAACGTATATGCTTTTAGATGCTCTTGAGCACGTTCGCCTGCCAAAACCACAATTTGGCTTGAGAGTTAACAAGGGGACTCCCAGAAAACTGCTGATGAGAGCTATTGATGTCATGAGGGTAAGTGGAGGACGGCCCCAGCTCAACAACGATGATGCAATTATTCCCGCTCTGCTAAGGCGCGGTGTGCCCATTAAGGAAGCACGCGATTACTCTATGGACGGTTGCCAGCATTTTACTACCTACTCAAGAAAAGACCACAGTGCATGGTTTAACCTGGCAAAGACACTAGACCTGGCATTGAACAACGGGGTTGACAGATTGACCGGAAAGCCGCTAGGCATCCGGACAGGAGATCCCAGGAAGTTCGCTACATTTGATGATGTTATGAATTCATTCAAGAAGCAGCTAGAGAATGGCGTTAAAATGCTCAATACCGAGAGTGAAATTACCGATGCCTCAATTAGAGGTGAGATGTGTCTGCCCTATGCATCAACCCAGGTGAGAGGCTGTATGGAAAGAGGGGTTGAGGTCCTGGCCGGCGGTGGACGCTATAACTGGACTGGCATGCATGCCGTGGGAATAGCTACAGTAGCGAACTCACTGGCAGCCATTAAGAAGCTCGTTTTCGAAGATAAGAAGTCCTCCATGACAGAACTGCTGGACGCTCTTGACAAGAACTTCGAGGGATATGACGAGCTACGGCAAATACTAATTAGAGCATCAAAATGGGGAAATGACGATGACTATGTCGACTCACTGGCGGTTGAAGTAGCCAATGCCTGGCTGGACGAATGCGACAAACATACCTGCCATACCGACCCAGAGAATCCAGGACCGACCATACCAGGCTTTCACTCACTAACCTTCAATTTAGGCTTTGGTGATGCTACTGCCGCCACACCTGACGGCAGAAAGGCTGAGGAGCCACTAAGTGACGGCATAGCTCCCTCCATCGGTACTTACCAGGGAGGCCCGACGGCGGTGTTTAGCTCAGCAGCAAAGATCGACCATGCCAGAAGCTGGACCAGTTCGCTAACCCTGACCCTTAACCAGCCGACAGAGGTAGTGGCTGCCCTGGCGAAAACCTACTTGACCGACATGGGCGGCACACACCTGATGGGCAATCTCGTCTCACCTGATACTCTACGAGATGCCAAGGAGCACCCAGAGAAGCATCGCGATTTGTTGGTGAGAGTAGCCGGATTTAGCGCCCGTTTTGTCGAGCTACCGGAAGACATGCAGGACCTGGTCATCAGAAGGGCTGTCGTAGGCGCATAGTACGAGCATTCGGGACAATCTTAAAGGTAGGCATCTCCAATAAGCTGTTCTTCTTCAAGCTCAGCTATCTCTTTCCTTGACATGCCCAAAATTTCCCCATAGACGTACTCATTATGCTCCCCGAGGCAGTTGGGCGGTATTCGGATATCGGCTGGCGTTTTGGAAAACTTGAAGCACATCCCGGGGTAGAGGTGGGTCCCTGCCTCGCGGTGAGTGACCTCCTTGAAGAAGCCTCGCTCCTTAAGGTGAGGATCGCTGTATAGGTCGGAGGGAGTGACAACCGGGCCCGCGGCAACCCCCACCTTCTGTAGAATATGCATCACCTCGTAGGGATCGTGTTTTATCGTCCATTCCTCTATGAGCTTGTCGAGCTCATCCTGATTCGCCAACCGGCCCGAGACATCACCGAATCTCTCCTCCTTTGTCCCGGGGGGATTCCCCATGGCCTGGCAGAACGCCTCCCACTCCTCGTCCGAAGATACAGCGATGGTCACCCATCTATCGTTGCCCCGGCAGCGATAACATCCATGGGGCGCCATGGAGGGGTCACGATTACCCATGGGTTTGGCGACTCTCTGGTTCATGGTGTAGTCCATGATCACCTCACCCATGTGGGGTAGCATAGTCTCAGCCTGAGACAGGTCGATGAACTGCCCCTTACCGGTCTTCCCACGGTAGTACAGCGCGGTTAGAACCGCAAAGGCGAGGGTACCAGCGGCAACATTGTCACTCCATACAGGTGCCGGGTTCCTCACCCTCATATCGTCCCCGGGGTAACCCCTTAAGCCCATCATGCCGCTTATTGCGCCAATATTAGTGCCAAACGTGCTGTAGCCTTTATAGGGGCCCTCCGCACCCAAGCCAGATGCCGAGACCATAATGATATCTGGCTTTACCTCCCTAAGCACAGGATAACCAATCCCCAGACGGTCCATCACCCCCTGAGCGAAGTTCTCCAGTACAACATCGCTTATCCTGACCAAGCGTTTGTATATCTCCACCCCTTCGGGGCGACCGAGGTCCAGCGTTATCCCATACTGGTTGCGATTCATCGCATGGAATGAGTAAAAGCGTTCCCATGGTTTGTCACCAGCGTCGTTGTCCACATAACCATAAGACGCGGCCATCCCCCTCGGTGGCCTCGCCACCGCGCCCCTGGTCCAAGCGGGAAAACGCTGGATAGACTCCACCCTTATGACCTCAGGCCCCATATCTGCCAGCATCGTTGCTGCCCCAGTGCCAGTGTAGACTATTCCATGAGAGATAATCCTTATTCCCTCTAGTGGCAGCCTAGTCCTATTCACCATGTTAACGACACCTCAGATTAATTAGATAACTCCCAACTGCCGCAGCCTTACCAACTCTTCGCCAGTGTATCCCAGGCACTCACAGTAGAACTCATGGTTGTGCTGACCGAGGATGGGTGCCGACCGCTGAGACCGTGATGGAGTCTCCGGCAGTTTAAATGGTAACCCTGGGT
>DAOUVR010000051.1 GCA_030667555.1 Dehalococcoidia bacterium | reverse complement strand
TACTTCCCTGACCCCTCCAACTATGCCATCCGCATCTATCCCGTAGCGGCTCAGCAGCTCTCGGGGGGAACCGATATCCGTGTATACGTCGGGAAATCCTATCCTCTTGAAGCAGACCCCTATCCCGGCGTCTGCCAGCACCTCAGCCACTGCCCCTCCCAGGCCGCCGATGATGGTGTGCTCCTCGACGGTAACGATGGCTCCTGTTTCCACAGCAGCTCTAATCACTGCCTCTTCATCTATTGGCTTCAATGTATGAAGGTCGATCACGCGGAGGCCTATCCCCTCAGCCTCCAGCTTCTCGGCGGCATTTTTCGCCGCCGACACCGCAACGCCGCAGGCGAAGACAGTAGCGTCGTTGCCCTGGTGGAGGGTGATGGCCTTCCCAATCTCATAGTCATATCCTGGCTGATAGACAAGAGGCTCTCGGCCGCGGCCGATCCTGATGTAAACCGGCCCAGGATAGTCAATACTGGCCCTGACTGCCTCAGCCGTCTCGGTGGCGTCCGCGGGGGCTATCACCGTCATATTGGCCAGCGACCGCATAATAGCCAGGTCTTCGGTGGCATGGTGAGTGGTTCCCGCAGCGCCGTGGCTGACTCCAGCATGTGTAGCCACTATACGCACCGGCAAGTTGGGGTAGGCGATATCGGTACGCACCTGCTCACAGCAGCGCATGGAGGCGAAGCAGGCGAAAGTGCTGACAAAGGGAATTTTGCCGCTGATGGCGAAGCCAGCGGCGGCAGCCATCATGTTTGTCTCGGCTATGCCAAAGTTGAAGAACCTCTCGGGCAAAGCTCTGGCAAACTCCACTGTCCTATTTGAAAGCATCAGGTCGGCGGTCAGCACGACAATATCCTTGTTCTGTTCGCCAAACTGTGCCAATACCTTGCCGTAGGTCTCCCTGGCGCTGAGATTCTCCAGGTCCATGACATTCCAGGTAAATGTTCCCTTAGCCACGATGACCACCTCCAGCGGGTTTTTTGCTTCTTAGTTCGGCCAAAGCCTGGTCTCGGAGTTCCTCATCCAGGTTCCCGTAGTGCCAGTCAATGGTATTCTCCATAAATGACACACCCTTTCCCTTCACCGTCTTGGCGATTATGATGGTGGGCTGGTTATCATTTGTGGGTGGCAGCTTTTCAAAGATATCGAGCAGCGCCCCCATATTGTGTCCATCGACCTCCTGCGCTCGCCAGCCGAAGGCCTCCCATTTTTGAAGAAGGGGTTCTAAGGTCATGATGCCTTCGGTTACGCCATCCAGGGAGAGCCCATTGCGGTCGACAATACCCACCAGATTCCCCAGTTTATAGTGGGCCGCTGACATTGCTGCCTCCCAGATCGATCCTTCGTCCATTTCGCCATCGCCCATAAGGCAGAAGATGCGGTGGCTGGCGTTGTCAATGCGAGCCGATAGGGCTACCCCGACGGAAATAGACAGACCATGTCCCAGGGAGCCGGTACTCATCTCCACCCCGGGTATCTTGTTACAGTCTGGGTGCATGCCAAACGGGCTGTCTAGCTGGTTGAAGGTATCCAATTTCTCTACTGGAAAGTATCCGACATCGGCCAGGACAGGGCACAGGGCGATACAACCATGACCTTTGCTCAGGATGAAGCGGTCTCGCTCCGGCCATTTGGGATTATGGGGGTCGTACTTGAGAACGTGATAATAGAGAGCCACCAGGATGTCGGTCATAGATAGCCCTCCCCCGACATGGCCACCGCCGGCTGTACAGGTGAGTTTGACGATACTCTCGCGCGTTTCAGCCGCTTTCTCTTCTAAGAAGCGTATGCGTTCCTCTTTGGATAGCGTTTTTGTCATGTTGTGCTCCTCCGTTTGTTCTGGAATTCATGGCTTGATTAGTATCTTCACTGCCTTCCCCTCTTTGTGTAGGGCAAACGCCTTGTTGATGTCCTCAAGAGGTATAATGTCTGAGATTAGCGGTTTGAGCTCAAGCTTAGGCAACAGGGC
Source organism: Dehalococcoidia bacterium (assembly GCA_030667555.1). GTDB lineage: Bacteria > Chloroflexota > Dehalococcoidia > E44-bin15 > E44-bin15 > DAOUVR01. Next base: position 5,735 of record DAOUVR010000051.1, on the reverse strand, counting down.
GATAGCTCGCGGAAAGGTATACGGGGACCTAACGATGGAGCGGATGGTCAACTCTTTATCGTACATATAGTAGGGTGGGACACCTATCTCGCCGTCCAGTGGATAGACCCCGAACCATAGTACGGTGCCGCAATTATCAACCAGAAAGATGGCTTCCCTGGCGGCGGCAAGGCTTCCACTCGCCTCCAGAATGGTATCAAAGCCCCTGGACTCGGTCAATTGCTTGCTGATCTCCTCCAGGTTCTCGTTGAAGGGGTCCACCACTACATCAGCTCCCAGCCGCTTGGCCAGTTCCCTTTTCTGCGCCACTGGTTCGGAGACCAGGGTCTTTGTGGCACCAGACCTGATAGCCAACTGCAGTAGCAGCAGTCCAATAGGGCCTGCTCCAAATATGGCTACCGAGCTGCCGGGGTGGATGTTGGCAACGTCAATGGCGTGGAGGGCCACAGATATTGGCTCGGTCAAGGCTCCCTCTTCCAGGCTAATGTTATCGGGGAGCAAGAACACTGAATCTTCCTTGAATACGGCGTACTCCGCAAAGGACTTCGCTGAGAAGAAGGGCCTCTGGCAGAAGTGCTCCATTCCATTGCGGCAGTAATAGCAGGCTCCACAGTAAGCCATATAGTTGACCGCCACCCTTTGTCCCACCTGGTAGCGCCGTACATCGCTACCTACGTCTACTATGGTTCCCGAGGCTTCATGGCCGATAATTCGGGGTGGTTTGCCGGCGACGGGCAGCCGACCTTCCACAATGTGAGGATCGGAGCCGCATATCCCGCAGTAGGCTATCTGCACCTTGACCTGGTCAGGCCTTGGCTGTGGTTCGGGAACCTCCTCCAGTTCAAAAACACTGATATCTTTCCACACTGCTGCTTTCACTGGCGAGTCACCTCCTGATAAATCACATCCAAGATATTGCGTCCGTATTAGCTCAATCTGGCGCTATATTCCGTTTCCCACCGCCTAGACCACTCCACCGTCAACGATAATGGTCTGGCCCGTCATGTAGGCGGAATCTTCACTGGCGAGGAAAACGGCGGTGCCGACTATGTCTGTCGGGACCCCTATCCTACGAAAGGTAATTTGTCTCATGACATGTTCCCTGGTACGGTCGACAAAGGCGTCCTTAGTCTGGTCGGTGTCTATATAGCCAGGGGCGATAGCGTTCACGTTAATTCCACTTCGTCCAACCTCTCTGGAAAGAGCCTTGGTAAATCCAATAACGCCCCCTTTGGAGGCGGCGTATGCGCACACTGACCCCTCACCCCTAAGGGGTGTGACGGAAGCGAAGCTGATAATCTTACCACTTTGCCTGGGTAGCATCGAGTGAGTTAGCACAGACCTGGTGCAATAAAAAACGCCATTTAAGTTCACAGCTATTACACGGCCCCACTCATCATCGTCAGTCTCGCCTATTTCCTTGACCAGTAGAATGCCAGCACAATTCACCAGAATATCGATCTGACCAAACTTATCCACCGCCTGCTTAACCATGCTATCCACGGCCTGGCTATCGGAGACATCTGCCCCATTGGCCAGCGCCTGATGCCCTAAAGACTGGATCTCAGCGGCAACATTCTGGGCATTACTATAATCCAGGTCGTTGACTACAACGTCTGCCCCCTCAGTGGCAAATGCCAGTCCAATGGCTCGCCCCATTCCTTTGCCGCCACCAGTAATCAACGCTATCTTGTCTTTCAGTTTCATAGATTCATTCATCAACTGGGGAGTAGTGAGCGTGCCAGTATTCCATTGGTGATTTCACCGGCTCATACCGATTATGGCCTCGCCAAACCATGTTGTCAATCACAGCCATGAGCGATATCATGAGGCCTGGGGAAACATGGGTCTGGATGCGTACTTAAGTAGGAAGGCTAGAAAGGTATATAATCGGAGCAGGGCTAAAGCCACAAACGCAAGATTCGCCTTGACTAAAAGTGTCCCATTTGGCTAAGGACCAAAGCAAAAAGCATTGCTAGATAGGAGGAGATAGACTATGGACTATCAGACTATTATCCTGGAGAAGGCCGATCATGTAGCCACTATCACCCTGAACCGACCAGACAGGCTTAATGCTTTTACAGCTCAACTGCATGACGAACTGATTCATCTTCTGGAGGAACTGGACCAGGATGAGGATGTGCGGGTGCTGGTCATCACCGGGGCTGGCCGTGGATTCTGCGCCGGTGAGGATGTAAAGGAGCGGCCGGCCGAGATCACACGAGTGAGAACGGCAAAGCGCATCCTCGATAGGAAGGACAGGGATGCCTTCCCGGCGATTCTGCAAGACATGATGAAGCCGGCCATTGCCGCGGTGAACGGCCCAGCCGTAGGTCAGGGGCTGAGCTTGGCTCTGGCCTGCGACATCCGCATTGGCTCCGAAAATGCCAGGTTGGGCGCAGTCTGGACCAGGAGAGGCATTCCCCCGGAGTCCTGTGGGGCGTACAACCTGGTGCACATCGTCGGCATCGCCAAGGCCTGTGAGTTGGTGTTCACCGGCCGTATCATCGAGGCACCTGAGGCCCTGGCCATTGGCCTGCTGAACCGAGTGGTCCCCGCAGAGGAGTTGATGCCAGCTACAATGGAGCTGGCAAAGGAGATCGCCAGCGGCCCACCTGTGGCTATGGGCATATCCAAGCGGATGCTGTATGAAGTGTCGCGGACGGATATGATGGCGCACTGGCAAATGAATAATTATGCGCTGGAGTACTGCTTCGAGACTGAGGATCGCGAGGAAGGTATCCGCTCTTTCTTAGAGAAAAGGGCACCAGAATTCAAGGGAAGATGAGGGTCAAATCCTCGCTCAGATAGGATAGCAGGTTAAAGCACGTTCATCGAGACTTAGTCCCGGCTGCTCATTGCTTTACTCTGGCGATATCCCTCGCCAGTTGCTTCTTATGCTCCAGGTCGGCTTCACGTTCGATCATTATCCGCTGGGCTTGGGGAGACCCGGCACCATGAAGGGACTCGGTCAAGTAACCCACGGCGCCGGTCCCCAGGGTCATGTTCTCCAGTAGTCTCAGAATGCGCACCCTGTCCTCTGTTGCTATTTCAGGCACCCCCTGCAAATATTTCTGCAATAAGTCACCTAACTCGGGATGATTGTAATCTTTTTCCGAGGGTAAGGTGACCATCAGGCCACCGGCTATATCCTGGGCTAGTCTAACTATCTCGAAGGGAAATCTGCCCACGTGCAATTTACAGACATTGGCCAGCAGGCGATTGACAAGATAGCCGCCAGAGGGAAGCTCATAGCCCTCAGCCGAGCAAGCTATGCCCGAGGCGTAGAGCGTTTCATTTAAATGGGTCATCTCGACCAGCTTGTCCCGAATATGGGCTGCCTGGGCTGTCCCCTGGTAGTCAGCAATGAGTGCAGCAGCACCGATAAGAACATCACCCAGCCCAGATTTACAGCCACCATAGCTACTGCGATGATAAGAGCCGAACACCTCTACCACTCGGGTACAAAACTGATGCTCCCCCATCATGAAAACCCTCTCTTTAGGGACGAAGACATCATCGAATACTATCAATGCCTCTTGACTCCCAAAACTTGGATTCCCTACATCGATCTCTACACCCTCCAGCTTGCGGGTATCGCTTGATTGGCGACCGTAGATATACGAAACTCCCTTGCTGTCGCTGGGTATGGCGCAGGTCACGGCGTAGTCCCTGTCCTCAGGCCTCATAGCCCTGGTGGGGAGAACGATTATCTCGTGTGAATTCAGTGCGCCGGTTATATGCAGCTTGGCGCCGCGTACAACGATCCCGTTGGCCGTTTCATCTATAGCCCTCAAGTATGAATCTGGGTCCTTCTGCTGGCTGGGGGTTAGGCGACGATCGCCCTTGGGATCGGTCATAGCTGCTGAACAAACCAGGTCCTCCTTCTGGACATAGCTCAGAAAAGCGTTAAACCTTTGGTGGTAGTCAGTGCCAGACTCTCGATCTATCTCAAAAGTAACCGCCGATACGGTATTTAAAGCATCCATCCCGGCACAGCGTTGAAAGCAGGTAGCCGTTCTCTGTCCTAGCAGCCTTAGCATCTTTATCTTCTTAATAAGGTCATCGCGATTGTGGTGAATGTGGGTAAAGCGATTAATTCTCTCCCCGGTCAGGTGTGACGAGGCTATAAGCAGGTCTTCGTGCTCTGGTTGTTGAGCAAACTCATAGGTCGTGGCTACCGAGTTTGCTGATGGCTTGGCTATGGGATGGTCAACCGCACGCTCTATCTGTTCGCCGAACATAAACAACCTTGGGTTCAGCCTCCTCAGGCTGTCAAAGTATTCTTCCTTGGTTTTTAGGCCCATCTTATCTCCCCCTTTGAGTTGAGACTGCTAGAGATGTCAATGGTAGCACAAATCGTGTACTGTCACCAATCCCTGTTCGTTGACGATATAGGGTGTAGAGTCGGCCGGTCCAGCTTGGTGTAACAACCTTCCTAGGCTACCCAACTTTCTGGTTTTCTGTTGCGTGCCACCATAGTCATAGCAAACAGTCTGTTGAGGCTGCGGCTATAACAGGTATGCGGACACAGGTTTGTCTGTGATTTTAAAGTGGCATACCTGTACACATTGTGGGGCAATTGCCAACAGCCCGGTATGGATGTGATGTGAACCCTTATTGCGAAGGAACGTATTGGCAAGCTATGAAAAGGCTGATTGACCGCCGCATCACTTGGAAGTGTTGGACGCTAAAAGAGCTATGCCAAGCCGTTCGGGCTGGGTCGAGCACTAGTCCCAAAGGCGGAATGGCGGGTATCGGTCTGTCATCAGCGCCGCATAGGCAGACACGCGTTACGTCCAGCGATTCATGCCCACAACAACCTTGAAAATGTCCTCAGGATACCTACCAGTGAATAGTAATGCTACTCCGGCAAAGATGGCGAGAATAGGAACCAAGCCTGCGCTATTGCTACTGCCCCAGCCTCCTTGAAACAAAACAACTACAATGTACTGCGGAATAGCCAGTAGCCACCACTTTACCAGGACAAGCCCGCGGGAGAGCCTTTCTGGATAGACCACCTCCAAATCAGCAGGGTAGCCACCCGCTTTGAGGGTGAAAGGTGGATACTTGTCAGTGCCCAGGGCTTGATAGCTGTAGAATCCTACGCGCCATGACCAGCGCATAACCCCTACATTGAAGTCAAACAGTGCCTTTGGGTACTTCGCCGTGAACAAGATAGCGAAGAAGGCTATGACAGTCACCACAAAGAAGGCTATCCACAAGAACCACAATATGATGTAATGTGGTAGTGCCAGCAGCCACTTGATGAGCCACCAACCGCGACCCGGCGGCTCGGTGAGTTCACCAATGATAGAGACCGGATAAGATACCTTTTTCTCCGACATTAATCACCTCCTTGATTGCTTACTCCATTCTCTCATCTGAGACAGATGCTAGACTGCAGATTGTAGACTGCAAAAAGCCATCTGTCAACTAGCTCGCTGGCTTGACCACGACGCTCAACAGGCCTATCTGTACCACAAAAATAGTCCCCCTTCTCAACAGGTTTATCAGCACCACGAAAATAATCCCCCTTTGCAAAGGGGGATTGAGGGGGATTAGATATGGGAAATGACGGGCTTTCAGGTTTTTGTTGTGAAGCAGTGTAATCCCCCTTGCCCCCTTTACAGAGGGGGATTGAGGGGGATTAGATATGGGAAATGATGAGCTTATAGGTTTTTATTGTGAAGCAGCGTAATCCCCCTTGCCCCCTTTACAAAAGGGGGGGGGGG
>DAOUVR010000048.1 GCA_030667555.1 Dehalococcoidia bacterium | reverse complement strand
CCTCTTCGTTGTCGAGGAGCAGGCATGGCAGGCTTTCGTCGAGGCCATGGGAAGTCCCCAGTGGGCCAAGGATGAGAAGTTCGCCACAGCAGAGATGCGACGCGAGCTGACTATCGAGGAGATTGAGCCACTGATAAGCCCGTGGCTTAACGCGCACACCCGGGCCGAGATCTTCCACAGTCTACAGAAACTTGGCTGCCCCGCCTCCCCTCTCTATAAGGTGGGAGAGGTGCCCAATGAGGACCACATGAAAGCCAGGGATTTCTTTGTGGCTATAGACCACCCTGAGGCTGGTAAGCTCAGCTATCCTTCAGGTTTAGCCAAGTTCTCCAGGACGCCAATATCATTTGAACGCCCTGCACCTCTACTAGGGCAGCATACCGAGGAAATCCGTGCCATTGGGCTTGGCAATGGCCCACAGCTACCACCGCAGGTCAAGAGTGACAGGGCGTGTCCACGTACTGGCTATGGCATGATGAATAGAAAGCCTCTGGAAGGAGTGAGACTTACCGATCTTTGCTGGGTGTGGGCTGGTCCGTCAGGCACCCAGCTATTGGCCTATCTAGGGGCTGAGGTCATCAGAATTGAGAGCCAGTCACATATCTGCCTCACGCGAAGGAACACTCCCTGGCCATGGGCACGTCCTCAAGACGTCAACCAGAGCATTACCTACAATAGCCTCAATTTCAATAAGTACGACATCACCATTAACCTGACACAGCCCAAAGGGATCGAGTTGGTAAAGAGGCTCGTTGCCATAAGCGATATCGTATCTGATAACTTTTCTGGTGGCATGATGGAGCGGTTTGGCCTGGCTTACCCCGACTTGAAGAAAATCAAGCCAGACATCATTGCCATTTCTATGTCGGGGTGGGGGGCCTACGGCCCTGAGCGGGACTACCGTGCCTATGACCCCATTTTTGCCGCATTGAGCGGGCTGTATGAGTTGACAGGTTATCCCGATGGCGAGCCAGGTAGGTCAGATAGTAAGGGGCGTCTTGACCTTTCCGCTGGCACTGCTCTTGCCTTTTGTCTAACGGCTGCCCTTATGCACCGCCAGAGTACAGGTGAGGGGCAATTCATAGACCTGTCTGAATGGGAGGCCATGACCTGTGTTCTGGGCGACGCGTATATGGACTACTTCATGAACCAAAGGAGCCCCACCCGCGTGGGCAATCGCGATAACTTTATGGCCCCTCACAACTGCTACCGCTGCCAGGGCGACGATAAATGGGTCAGCATCGCCATCGCCACCGATGAGGAATGGCAAGCCTTCTGCCACGCTGCAGGCAAGCTTGAGTGGATCGGCGACCCCAGATTCGCCGACGCCCAGAGCAGATGGCAAAACCAAAGCGAGCTTGATACTCTGATCTCCCAATGGACCATTAACCATACCCATTATGAGGTAACAGAGATACTTCAGAGAGCGGGGGTAGCCGCCTTCCCCAGCATGAGTCGAGAGGAACTGGCCCACGACCTTCATTTGATAGAGCGGGACATCTTCGTAGAAGTGGAGCACCCCGAAGCTGGCAGGCAGACCTTCCTGGAGCCACCATGGAAGTTGTCAGCCACTCCAGCCGAGATTACCCGTCATTCCCCTCTGCTGGGAGAACATAACGAGTATGTCTTTTGTGAACTCCTGGGCATGCCTGTGGAAGAATTCGCCACCCTGGTAGGAGAGGGCATCATTTACTAGCGCTCATCCCGTTCGTGGTGAGCCCTTCGACAAGCTCAGGACAGGCTCGTCGAACCACGATCCCAACATCATCGACCCAACTAGCTGCCACCTGTGACCTTACCCTCATTAAACCGTAGATACCCAGGTTTGACGAACCTAGCTAACCCCAATATAATCATTTGATATGTAGTCGATGAGGAGCAAGTATGCCCGATAAAGCCCTGTCTGGAACAAAGGTATTGGAATACGCCCAGTTCGTAAGTGGTCCCTATTGCGCTAAGCTCATGGCCGACCTCGGCGCAGAGGTCATAAAGATAGAGCCACCTGAAGGTGATATAGCCCGAAAAAGGGGCCCTTTCCCAGATGACGTCCCCCACCACGAACGCAGTGGATTGTTTCTCTACAATAACACCAACAAATCAGGCATCACACTGGACCTGCGCTCCGTTGAAGGCAAGGAGAGATTCAAGAAGCTAATCACAGAGACCGATATATTCATCGAAGATACTCCTCCTGGAACGATGAGCAAACTAGGTCTGGATTTTAATACGCTGATTGAAATCAATCCCCGGCTAATCATGACCTCAATTACTCCTTTTGGACAGACTGGACCCTATAAGGATTATAAAGCCTATTATCTCAATGTCTCCCACGGAAGCGCACTGGGCTACTTGACCCCAGTTATCCCACAAGTAACAAGCAGACTGGAGCGGGAACCAATCAGGGAGGGGGGACTCATTGCGGAATATGATTGCGGGATCTTTGCCGCCCTGGCCACTCTAGCCTCCCTGTATTGGGGCCAGTTCACCGGGACAGGGCAATACATTGACGTCTCAAAACAAGAGGTGCTGCTCCACCTGCAGAGAACGGATATGGCCTTCTACTTTGAGCATCGATGGCCGGATTGGAGAGGGAGTCCATCCATGTTCACCGGTGGGAGTGGCGTGCACCGCTGCAAGGACGGCTATGTTCTACTCATGCTATTGGAGGATAGGGCCTGGCGGAGTTTCATCGACCTTATGGGTAACCCAGAGTGGGCCAAGGAGGAGAGGTTCAGCACAGCAGCAAAGCGGCACGTGCTGAGTCCCGAGGATATGCATCCGCTGGCTAAATCCTGGATGCTACAATACACGAGGGAGGAGATCTTCCACGCGTTACAGAAGCAACGCTGCGCTGCCTCCCCTCTCTACAAGGTCGCAGAGGTGCCTAATACTGAACGCATGAGGGCACGCGGGTTTTTTGTGGACGTGGAGCACCCTGAGGCGGGCAGGCTCAGCTATCCTTTGGGCCTGGCCAAGTTTTCCGCGACGCCGATTGCCTTTGAACGCCCCGCTCCCCTACTAGGACAGCATAACGAGGATACCCGAGGTAATGAGCCAAGCGGTATCCCGCAGTTATCCCCGCAGGTCAAGAGTAACAGGGTGCGTCCGCATATCGGCAATGGCTTGCTGCATAGAAAGCCTCTGGAGGGGGTGAGGCTCACCGACTTCTGCTGGGTGTGGGCCGGTCCGTCAGGCACGGAACTCCTGGCGTATCTCGGAGCCGAGGTCATCAGAATAGAGAGCCAGGACCATCTTTGTCTCACACGAAGGTCCACCCCAGAACCAGGGCCGTCTTCAACTGACGTGAATCGGAGTATTATGTACAACAGCCTCAACCTCGGTAAGCGGAGTATCACCATCAACCTAACGCAGCCAAAAGGCATTGAGTTGACGAAGAGGCTCGTCGCAATTAGCGATGTGGTGACCGACAACTACACCGGGGGCATGATGGGAAGGTTTGGCTTGACCTATCCCGTTCTAAAGGAAATCAAGCCTGACATTATAGCGGTTTCCATGTCGGGCTGGGGAGCCTCCGGCCCTGAGCGGGACTACCGCGCCTATGACCCTAACTTCGCCGCGCTCAGTGGGCTCTATGACCTGACTGGTTACCCCGATGGCATGCCAAGTCTATCAGGCGGTCGCGGGCGGCTTGACCTGACTACTGGCGGAGTTCTTGCCTTTTGCGTTTCAGCCGCTCTGATTCACCGTGCCAGGACAGGGGAGGGACAGTTCATCGATATCTCTCAGTGGGAAGCCACAAACTGTATCATAGGCGATTCTTTTATGGATTACTTCATGAACCAGAGAAGTCCTACCCGCATGGGCAATCGCGATGACTTTATGGCCCCCCATAACTGCTACCGCTGCAAAGGCGACGATAAATGGGTAAGCATCGCCATCGCCACCGATGAGGAATGGCAAGCCTTCTGCCAGGTTATCGGCAAGCCTGAGTGGATCAGCGACCCCAGGTTCGCCGATGCTACAAGCAGATGGCAAAATCAAGAGGAGATCGATAATCTGATCTCCCAATGGACCATTAACCATACCCACTATGAGGTAGCAGAGATACTTCAGAGGGCAGGGGTGGCTGCCTTTCCCAGCATGAGCCGAGAGGAACTGGCCCATGATCCCCACCTTATTGAGCGAGGCGCCTTCGTGGAAATTGAGCATCCCGAAGCTGGCAGGCAAACCTTCTTGACGCCACCGTGGAAGTTGTCCGCTACCCCAACCGAGCTTTCCAAGCATTCTCCGCTCTTAGGTGAAGATAACGAGTATGTCTTTTGTGAACTCCTGGGCATGCCTGTGGAGGAATTCGCCACACTGGTAGGGGAAGGCATTATTTACTAGCGCTCATCCCGTTCGTGGTGAGCTCGTCGAACCACGATCCCAACATCATCAGCCCGACTAGCTGCCACCTGCGGCCTTACCCCCGTTAAACCACGAATACCAAGGTTTGACGCATCCTGCTAACCACAATATAATCTTTTGATATGTAATCAACGGAGAATGAGTATGGCCGATAAAGCCCTGTCTGGAACGAGAATACTAGAGTACGCCCAATTCGTAAGCGGCCCCTATTGCACTAAGCTCATGGCCGACCTCGGCGCAGAGGTCATAAAGATAGAGCCACCTGAAGGTGACATAGCCAGAAAACGTGGCCCTTTCCCCGGCGACATACCCCACCCAGAACGTAGCGGGCTGTTCCTCTACAATAACACCAATAAATCAGGCATTACACTGGACCTGGGCTCCGTTGAAGGCAAGGAGAGATTCAAGAAGCTAATCACAGATACCGATATATTCATCGAAGACACCCCTCCTGGAACGATGAAGAGCCTGGGTCTGGATTTCGATACGCTGAAGGAAATCAACCCTCGTCTAATTATGACCTCGATAACCCCATTTGGACAGACTGGCCCTTACAAAAATTATAAAGCCTATTATCTCAACCTCTCGCACGGAAGCGGGCTGAGCTATTCATGTCCTTTCCAACCACTTGACCCCCATATCTTGGAGCGGGAGCCTGTCAGGGAAGGGGGACTTATCGCGGAGTATGATTGCGGAATATCTGCTGCCATAGCTACCCTATCCGCTCTGTACTTGTGCCAATATACCGGGGCAGGACAATACATCGATGTCTCCAAACAAGAGGCGCTACTTCACCTGCTACGGCCGGAAATGGCCATGTACTTTGTATCTGGCCATCGCGATCATAGAGCTGATAGAGATATGCCTTCCTCCTGGGCCGGCGTGCACCTCTGCAAAGACGGCTACATGCTTATCTTCTTCATAGACGATAAGGCATGGCATAGTTTTGTCGATCTTACGGGTAACCCAGAGTGGGCTAACGATGAAAATCTTGGCATCGCTGAAAAACGCCGTGAACTGCATTCTGAGGGTGTTCATCCACTGATAAGGCCCTGGACAGCAGAGCACACAAGAGAGGAGATCTTCCATGGGCTACAGAAACACGGTTGCCCTGCCGCCATTCTTTACAAGGTGGGGGAGGTGCCCTATACCGAACACATGAAGGCAAGAGATTTCTTCGTAGCCATAGACCACCCCGAGTCCGGCAAGCTCAGTTATCCTTCAGGCTTAGCCAAGTTTTCCAAGACGCCAACAGCATTCCAACGCCCCGCTCCCCTACTAGGACAGCATAACGAGGATATCCGAGGTGACGAGCCAAGCGGTATCCCGCAGTTATCGCCGCAGGTCAAGAGTGACGGGGTACGTCCGCGGACTGGCAATGGCTTGCTGAATAGAAAGCCTCTGGAAGGGGTGAGGATTGCCGATCTTTGCTGGGTATGGGCTGGGCCCTCAGGAACAGAGCTATTGGCTTATCTCGGGGCTGAGGTCATCAGAGTAGAGAGCCAATCTCATATCTGCCTTACACGATGGATTACCCCATGGCTGTGGCTGCCTACTCCGGATATAAACCAGTGTCTTGCCTATAATAGCCTCAATTTCAATAAGAAGAGTATTACCATCAACCTCACGCAACCCAAAGGCATTGAGTTGCTAAAGAGGCTAATTGCCGTAAGCGATGTAGTGACTGACAACTACTCTGGGGGCACAATGGAAAGGTTTGGCCTGGCTTACCCTGATTTGAAGAAAATCAAGCCTGACATTATTGCGCTTTCTATGTCGGGTTGGGGAGCTTACGGCCCAGAGCGAGACTACCGTGCCTATGACCCCGTTTTCCCCGCGCTGAGTGGGCTTAATGACTTAACCGGTTATCCCGATAGTCAGCCTTGTGCATTACTATCGGCAAATAGTGGGCGTTTTGACCTTACTAATGGCACTGCTCTCGCCTTTTGCGTTATGGCTGCCCTCATTCACCGTGCCAGAACAGGGGAGGGACAGTTCATCGATATCTCTCAATGGGAAGTGGCGAACTGTGTTATAGGCGATGCTTTTATGGACTACTTCATGAACCAGAGAAACCCCAACCGCATGGGCAATCGCGATAACTTTGTGGCACCTCACAACTGCTACCGCTGCAAAGGCGACGATAAATGGGTCAGCATCGCCATCGCCACCGATGAGGAATGGCAAGCCTTCTGCCTAACGGTAGGCAAGCCTGAGTGGATCAGCGACCCCAGGTTCGCTGATGCTACAAGCAGATGGAAAAACCAAGAGGAGATCGATAATCTGATCTCCCAATGGACCATTGACCATACCCATTATGAGGTAACAGGGTTACTTCAGAGGGCAGGGGTGGCTGCCTTTCCCAGCATGAGCCGAGAGGAACTGGCCCACGACCCTCACCTTATTGAGCGAGGCGCTTTCGTGGAAGTCGAGCATCCCGAAGCTGGCAGGCAAACCTTCCTGGCGCCACCGTGGAAGCTGTCAGCCACGCCAGCCGAGATTACCAAGCATTCTCCGCTCTTAGGCGAAGACAACGAGTATGTCTTTTGTGAACTCCTAGACATGCCAATCGAAGAATTCGCCACCCTTGTAGGGGAAGGCATTATTTACTGAACAGCGCCCCATATCTAATTGCTCGACAACTAATGGTGAAAAACCGAATGTAGCCTACCCCGATTATATCGGGGTGCTCTAGGCCCCATTGGAACTGATGCCCGACAGGGTCAGATCATTCGACTCCAATCCACCAGGACCACATCCCATGACTCTGTTTGCGGGACAAACCTTAATGGACATGTGTCAAAAGAGGTCGTGCTCGGCAGTAAGGCTACCGTAGGCGTCCACCACTTGGAGCCGGCCTGGCTTTGTGCTCCCTGGAAGTCGCTATGCTATAATACCAACGGGAGGATATATGAGCATTCAGAAGGTGAAGAATCGCATCTACGTGGAGACAGAGCTCATGGGAGCGAATGTAGGCTGGGTGGAGACGGAACAAGGGCTGGTATTAATAGACACCCCCTATCTACCCCAAGAGATCCAGCAGTGGAAAGAGGCCATAGCCAAACTGAGCGACAAAGAAATCGCCTATGTCATCGATACTCACCATCATTTCGATCATTGCCTGGGCAACGCACTATTCAGCCCGAACGTCGTCGCCCACCAATCGTCCTACGAAGAGATGACCAAGCCTGACGGTACTATGAGACACTACTTCGTGTCTACCAACGAGGACCTAACCGCAGAGGTTAAGAAACAAATCTATGACTTGCCTATAGGCCTGCCCCGATTTACCTTCAGCGACCGCATGTGGCTACGTCTAAGCGATGCCACTATTGAGCTAATTCACATAGGAGGTCATACCAACTCTACTATCTTAATTTATCTCGTCGAGGACAAGGTTCTATATACCGGCGATGCCGTTGTATCAAACATGCATCCCTACAAGGGGCAAGCTAACTTTCGGCATTGGATAGAGGGTTTAGAGAGGATCCAGGAGAT
>DAOUVR010000085.1 GCA_030667555.1 Dehalococcoidia bacterium | reverse complement strand
TCCGGCCAATTATACAAACGGCATGCGTTACGTTCCGTTCGTGGAGAGCCTGTCGAACCATGAACGGTGAAAAAACTGGGTAGGTTGGAGCATCCGCTCCAACCGTGCCCGGAGCAGATGCTCCGGGCTACCCTGTTTATAATAAGCCCTTCGACAGGCTCAGGGTGAACGGAATAGATGTATTTTTAAAGGAAGAGCATGGGAATAGAGATAGACCTTGAGAAATGTACCGGCTGCGGCGCTTGCGAGCCGGTCTGCCCCTTTGGCGTGATTGAGGTAATAGATGATAAGGCGCAGGTCGGGGAAGGCTGTAACCTGTGCGGCGCATGCGTGGAGGCCTGCGACTTCGATGCTATAACCATCGAGGAAGTCGAGCAGGCGGTCAGCGAGGGCTTTCAGGGAGTCTGGGTGTTCGCCGAGCAGAGAGATGGCAGGCTTAAAGGCGTGGCCTACGAACTGCTGTCACAGGGCCGAAAGCTAGCGGACAAGCTGGAGACCGAGCTGTGCGCAGTATGTATCGGCCATAATGTCGAAGGAGCGGAGCAACTTGTTGCCTACGGTGCTGATAAGGTCTATCTGGCGGACGACCCTGCGCTTGCAGACCACCAGGAAGATTTCTACACCGGGGTGCTGGTTGATTTAATCCGCAAGCACAGGCCAGAGATAATTCTCGCCGGCGCCACCGCTATGGGTCGCTCGTTCATCCCCAGGGTAGCCTCCATCCTTTATACCGGGCTTACCGCCGACTGCACCGGCCTCGATATCGACCCCGAAAGCAAGCTCCTATTGCAGACGCGCCCCACCTTCGGCGGCAACGTTATGGCCACCATCATGTGCCAGGCAAAAAGGCCACAGATGTCTACCGTCCGCCCCCATGTATTCAAGAGGTCAGCGCCGGACGATAGCCGACAGGGCGAGATAATAAAGGTGGATTTCGATAAGGAAGCCGTCACCTCCAGAACCAGACTTCTTGATTTCATTGAGGATTTGACTGAAAAGGTCAAGCTCGATGATGCCGACATTATCGTTTCCGGCGGCCGCGGCTTGGGTAAGCCGGAGAATTTCCAGATAATAAAGGAACTGGCAGACGTCCTGGGAGCGGCTTTGGGATCATCGCGGCCCCCGGTAGATGATGGCTGGATTCCCTATTCACATCAGGTCGGTCAGACAGGTAAGACGGTCTGCCCCAAACTCTATATCGCCTGCGGCATCTCCGGCGCAGTCCAGCACCTGGCCGGCATGCAGACGGCTGATGTCATTGTCGCCATCAACGAAGACCACAACGCCCCCATCTTCCAGGTGGCTACCTACGGAATTATCGGCGACCTGTTCGAATTAGTGCCGATGCTGACCGACAGGTTCAAGAAAGCGCGTGGGCTCGAATAGCAAAGCAGCCCATTTTCGACCTCCGGAATTATGTTGCGTCAGGAACGTTGACAGCCACGTGTGAAGCGTCCTTAAAACATCCTCGGGCAGGTAGGTCAGAGCCACGTGTCATTCTGAGGGAGAGGAGCGACCGAAGAATCTGCCTTCTTTGAGATTCTTCCCGTCTCACGAAGCCAGCCCTGAGCGTCCTGAGATTCTTCGCTTCGCTCAGAATGACAGTAAGTGAAAGGTTCAGGCGCAGAATGACAAAATGAGGATCCTTCGTTAAGGTTCAAGATAACGAAGGATGTCGCCTCGCTCGCAATGACAAGGACAATCGGGAAGAGATAATGTGTCACTGACGTACTGGACGAGCAGTTTTTGCTCGATTGCGATTGACACTTATATAACTTCTTACTATACTTCGGGCAACTAACACGTGTCAGGAGGTTATGGCCATGGCCGCACTACTGAAACTTGTGTTTGGCAGCCTTATTGTCTGCGGTGCTCTAGCGCTCTTCGTTCTGGGCATCCTCGCCTTCTTCGACATAGGACCTGTAGCCGGTCTGTATGATGCGCCAGCGTGGTTCATCTTTGTTATGGCACTCGCTTTTTCTATTCTGATATGCTGGATCGGAGTGGCCATACTCAGAAGCCGTGAGATCGTATAGTTCCTGCTTATTCGGTGTCCTTGTCCTTAGTGAACGGCAACAACCACCTCCGAACAGAAGCGGCGAGTACAACTGCCTATGGTTTCCTAACACTCTAGCTAAAATAGCTTCCCGATTCCCCGGAACACAATTTCGGGAACAGAAAGGATAAAGGGGAAAGCAGCATACTACGCCAAGTTCTAAGCACCCGAGAAGCGACTGAAAAATTGTAGAACGAAAAGGGAGGTTCAAAGAATGGACTTCGAACTGACTGAAGAACAAAAGATGTTCCAAACAATGGTACGCGATTTTTGTACCAAAGAAGTCGAACCCTACGCTGCCGAATGGGATGAGACCGGGGAATTCCCATACGAAACTGTTAAGAAGATGGCCGATGCTGGACTCTACAGCGTTGGCTTTCCCGAAGAATATGGAGGAACCCTGGATGAGGTAGCATTTGTCATAGCCTGCGAGGAGATAGCTTGTGTTTCCGCTGGCTTAAGCGTCTCATACATATGCAGCCTTGGCTTGGGTATGTATCCCATTACTATGCACGGTACTGAGCAGCAAAAAAGTCACTACATTCCTCGCGTAACTAAGGGAGCCACGGTTGCCTTCGGCTTAACTGAGGCAATGGCTGGCAGTGATGTTGCCGCTTTGGAAACAAAATACGCCGAAGAAGGCGAATACTACGTTCTCAACGGCAATAAGATTTTCATAAGCAATGGTGCTGAAGCTGATTTTGTTACCACCTTTGCCACCAAGGATAGATCGCTGGGATATCGAGGTATCAGCGCTTTTGTGGTAGATAAGGACACCCCTGGCTTCTCTGTAGGCAAGATAGAAAAAAAGATGGGGTTGCACCCTGCTTCAGCGACAGAGCTGATTTTTGAGGATTGTAAAATACCCCTCGCTAATATGGTCGGCGAAGAGGGAAGGGGGTTTAGAGTAGCGCTGGAAGCCATAGATGCCAGCCGAGTTACCATAGCTGCCCAGGCTGTGGGTATAGCCCAAGCAGCTTTTGATGCCGCCGTTGCCTATGCTAAGGAAAGAAAGCAATTTGGTACGGAACTCGCTCAAATGCAAGCGATTCAATGGATGATAGCTGATATGGCCACTGACATTGATGCCGCCCGGCTACTGACCTACAGGGTTGCCTCGCTAACGCAGCAAGAAGGACGTGCTCCTCTTAAGGAATCCGCCATGGCAAAACTCTTCGCCAGTGAGGCATCTCATAGGGTTTGCCACAAAGCGGTTCAGATTTTTGGTGGTTATGGCTATGTTAAGGATTTTGCCGTGGAACGGTATTATCGTGACCAGAGAATAACCGAACTATATGAGGGAACCTCAGAAATGCAGAGGATGACAATTGCCCGCCAGGTATTGGGTGGGGGTACGCGTACTTGACAGAAAGCAACATTGTATTTATAATAACCCATCTTTTAATAATATAATAATAAGAGCTATCGATGATAATTGATGTATCGCAGCTTGTTAAGGAGCCTATAGGGGCAACTTGGCATTACGGGTTCCGCGAGACTGCGGAATCGCCAATCTCCGGGGAGGTCACCCTGCTCCGCACTGATAAGGGGATCTTCGTTAGCGGCATCCTCGACACAACGTTCAAGGCGGTCTGCAGTCGATGCCTCGTCCCCCTCGAACAGCCGTTGACCCTTCACATCGAAGAAGAGTATTCATCCGATGCTGTTGAGAGTGCTTTCATTATAAATGGGGACCAGGAGATCGACCTGAGTGAGGCGGTGCGCCAGTACTTGCTTCTTGCTACCCCTATGAAACCCATTTGCCGCGAGGATTGCGCTGGACTATGCCCGTCGTGCGGTCACAACCTTAATCTTGGCCTGTGTGATTGTCCACCAAGAGAAATTGACCCGAGGCTTGCTAAGCTTGCGATGCTGGTTTCTGATAAGGAAGGATAGTACAGATATGGCACTTCCTAAAAAGAAGACTACCAAGTCCCGTCAGGGAAACAGACGCTCTCACAGCGCTGTGACTGTGCCTGCCATCGACTATTGCCCTCAATGTCACAGTCCCAAGCTTGCTCATCACGTTTGCCTTATCTGCGGAACTTACGCAGGTAGGCAAGCTATCGAATTAAAATCAAAGAAAAGAGCATAGCTTAAGTAAGGAGCGGCCGTTTGACTCAGACGAAATGGCCTTCGACGCAGAACATAGCCTATGTCTTCCCCGGGCAGGGTTCCCAGTGGGTAGGCATGGGACGATGTCTCTATGATGCCTTCCCCCAGGCCAGGACGGCGTTCGAGGAAGCGGACGATGCGCTGGACTTCCCCCTGTCCCACCTTTGTTTTGAGGGTCCCGATGAAGAGCTCTCTCAAACAATTAATGCCCAGCCAGCCATCCTTACAGTGAGCGTTGCCTGCCTCAGGGCTGCTGCGGAGGCGAATGGAGGGCTAGTTAATCCTGCCTTTATGGCCGGACATAGCCTTGGAGAGTATAGCGCCTTGGTTGCTGCCAAAGTGCTTGACTTCGCCGATGCGGTCCGCCTCACCAGGGAGAGGGGAAGGCTGATGCACGAGGCAGGGCAAAGAACCCCAGGGGGCATGGCTGCCATCATCGGTCTAGATGAGATCTCCATGGAGGAGATATGCCAGGAGACCGGCGTCCAGATCGCTAACCTGAACTCTCCAGGTCAGGTCGTGTTCAGCGGACCCAAGGAGGCCATTGTTCGTGCCGTAGACCTGGCAACGGCGATGGGGGCGCGCTACACCATACCCCTCAAGGTCAGTGGTGCCTTTCATTCCTCCTTGATGGAGCCCGCTGTTGAGGGAATGGCTCGGGAGATCTCTCAGCTTAGCTTTAAAAACCCCTGCGTACCCATCGTGGTGAATTGTACCGCTCAGCCCATGACCACCGTCGATGAGATTAAAGAGGAGCTAATTAACCAGATCTCGAGTTGTGTTCAGTGGCAGAGGAGCGTGGAGTACATGGTGGGTGCCGGTGTTTCCACCTTCATTGAGGTCGGTCCCGGTAAGATCTTGAGCGGGCTAATCAAAAGGATAGATAAAAATGCTCAGATCTTAAATATGGGGGATACAGGGTCTATCAGCCCCATAAAGTCTTAGGACCGATTGCTCTAAACGACATTCCCCAACTTTTGGCACAAGCCTCTTTTTTCTTTGGTAAGAACCGCTACTTTCTCAGCGAAAACTATGGTCTCGTTCAGAATCACGCATAACATCTTCTCATCTTTGCTATGCTTTTCCCGAAGGACGTTGTCCATTTTGGTGGGGGCCTGGAGTTGTACCCCAGTTATGTTTATTCCCCCTCTCCTTGAGGAGAGGGGGTTAGGGGGTAAGGTGATAAAACCCCACCCACCCTTGGGCGGGTGGATGGGAGTAAACGCGATACAAATGAGGAAATCAACTATCAGCAAAGTATTGACAATCCCCATATCTCATGTTACCATTATTAG
>DAOUVR010000167.1 GCA_030667555.1 Dehalococcoidia bacterium | reverse complement strand
GTGATTGAATCTCCTGAACCAGGCCTCGCTCTATCATGCCATCGACTCGCTCATCGATTCTGCGATACAAATCCTCCCTGGCAGTCGTGAGTCCAATCACAAAGGTTTGAAAACGTGGCTCGCTCATCTGAAGCTGAGAGAAAGGGAGCCCCGTGACATAGCAAACCTCCAAAGCTCTTATCACCCGTCGCGCATTCCGGGGGTCGATTTTTCTTGCCGCATCGGCGTCGACCTGCTCCAGTTCCTTGTAGAGTGCCATATAGCCTTCACCTGCTGCCTTCTCCTCCAGGTTCCGCCTCAGTTCGGGATCTGGCGCGGCTGAGGGGATTCTGAAGCCCCTTATCACTGCCTGAATGTAGAGGCCACTGCCCCCTACTAAAAGCGCCAGCTTTCCCCGCCTATTAATATCTTCCACCGCTTGGTACGCCATCTCCTGATAAAGAGCGAGGCTGAAATCCTCGTCAGGGTCAACGACATCGAGAAGGTGATGAGGGACAAGGGCACGCTCCTCAGGGCTCGGTTTTGCCGTCCCAATGTCCACATAACGATAAACCTGGCGACTGTCGGCGCTCACGATCTCCCCATCGAAAACCTGCGCCAGACGGATCGCCAGAGCACTCTTGCCAACAGCAGTGGGACCCACAATGGCGATAAGGCGGCTCATCTAGTTATTGCTACCGACTGCTCTACAATACTTAGAAATTCATCAGCTTTCAAGCTTGCCCCGCCAACCAAGGCACCGTCGATTTCGGGTTGTATGATAAATTCAAATATGTTCGCAGCAGTCACGCTTCCCCCGTATAAAATTCGCGTCTCAAGGGCTATCCCCTCGCTGTAGAGCTGACTCAACGTGTTTCTTATTATGGCTATAGTAATATTTGCCTGCTCAGGTGTCGCAGCTCTACCAGTGCCAATGGCCCAAATCGGCTCATAAGCGATAACCAGTCGTTGAGGCGATTCAATGCCCTTGAGTGCACCATTGACCTGCCTGGTTACAACCTCCTCAGTCTTTCTTGCCTCCATTTCCTCAAGCTTTTCACCAAGGCAAAGGATAGGAGTTAATCCAGCCTTTAGCGCTGCGTGAACCTTTTTATTCACTACCTCGTCGGTCTCACCAAAATACTGTCGGCGCTCGGAGTGTCCCAGGATGACGAATTCGCAAATTCCAGATAGCATCAAGGGGGAGACCTCCCCGGTATAGGCACCTTTCTCCTCGAAGTATATATTCTGTGCCCCTAGCTTGATGGATGAGCCATGGAGGAGCTTTTTGACCGAGGCCAAGGAGACGAAGGGAGGGCAGAGCACCTTTTCTACTCCTTCTATTATGTCAAGTCTCTCCTTTATTTCTTCCACCAGCGCTGAGGCTTCAGCTACGGTGGTGTTCATCTTCCAGTTGCCGGCAATCAATGGTGTTCTCACGTGATTCTCCTAGGCGCCATATTTGCCCAGCTTCAGTGCATTTGCCAGAGCAAGGGGCATAATATCCACACCAGGAAATCTCCCCAGCGAACCCTTCGCACAAGCACTCTCCGAGAACTCCTCCACCCCATCGGGGCGGCACCATTTGGAGCGCAGCAGAAAGGGAACAGGATGCCAACTATGCCCTTTTAATACCGCCGGGGTTGAGTGGTCGGCGGTGACAACTATGACATCTGGATTAAGTCCGATAAGCCTGGGCAGGGCCCTGTCTACCTCTTCGATAGCCTTGACCTTTCGATCGAAGTCGCCGTCCTCGCCGGCCGTATCCATTTCTTTCACATGTATAAAGAAGAAGTCATAACTATCGAAGTGCTGTTCAAATGTAGCGAACTTCTCCGCAATAGTTGTGCCTGTTGATAGAAGTTCCATGCCCACAACCTTGGCTAGTCCTCTATACATGGGGTAAGAGGCTATGGCAGCGGGCTTGAGGCTGAATACTTCACTCATTTTAGGGAAGTCGGGGTAGTGGGCAAAGCCACGCAGGATAACCATGTTCGTCGGGTAGCGCTCAGCAAGCGTATCTCTTGCATTAGCGATAAATTCGTTAGCAATGTGTGCCGCCCTGGCGGCCTCCGTAGAAAGGGGAACAACCGCCTTGGGTAGCACTCCCTCACGTTGGGGGTCGGAATCGCCCAACTCGCTTGAGAGGTTCTCCCCACGGAAAATCACTACAAAGCGGTGTTCTCTTACTGGTGAAACAAGGACCGCTACACCATTGATACTGATCCCATCCAAGAGTTGGCATAATTCGGTGCATTTTTCGGTGGGAATCCGTCCGGCACGGCGATCGGTGATGATGCCGCTCTGGTCCAAGGTGCAGAAGTTGCCCCGGGCGGCAATGTCCCCCTTTTTAAGCTCGAAATCTATACCTACAGCGGCTAAAGCGCCTCGTCCTACGCTAAACCTTAGTGGGTCGTATCCAAATAGGGCGAGGTGGCCCGGTGCGCTGCCTGGGGTGATCCCGGCGCTTACCGGGTCCACCATTCCACAGATGCCCTCTTTTGCCAGCCTGTCGAGATTTGGTGTTTTGGCGGTCTCTAGCTCTGTGAGGCCCGTCTCGGTATGGGGCAGTCCTCCCAAGCCATCGAGAACGAGGAGTACAATCTTTGAAGGCGTTGCTATAGCGAGCCCCGATATTTGTTCGAGGTCGATCATCAGATCTCCTTGTCCTGGAGCATTGTAATACCGGGCATTAGTTGGCCCTCAAGAAATCTAAGAGAGGCTCCTCCACCTGTGGAGACATGGGTCAGCTTGTCCACCAGTCCCAGTTCTTCTACAGCCTCAGCGGTTGAGCCACCCCCGATGATAGTGGTAGCATCCAAGCCCGCCAGAAGATGTGCAATAGCTTCAGTCCCTTTGGCGAACTTGGGGAACTCAAAGACTCCAACCGGTCCGTTCCAGACAATCGTTTTGCTCTTGCGGAGCTTAGCTTCAAAAACCACGATACTCCGTGGCCCGATGTCCATAACTTGCCATCCTGATGGCACTCCAGTAATCTGCACG
>DAOUVR010000029.1 GCA_030667555.1 Dehalococcoidia bacterium | reverse complement strand
TCTTAGCACTACTAAACAACATACGCCTTAACGATTTTCAGAATGTAATCGCCCTAAATACCGCCGCATTCAGCGAAGAAGACAAGACATTGAGATTATTCGGTCAATGGGATACTGCGTATTCCCTGAAATCATGTGATGCAACGTCCACGAGGGTCGAGACGAGAACGACAGATTCGATCCTAAGACAATACGGTGTAAGAAAGGCGGACTGGATGAAGATTGATGTTGAAGGGACAGAAGCAGAGGTCTTGATTGGGATGAAAGAGGTCATAGAGAATAGCCCAAACCTGAAAATATTGGTTGAAGTAAATAGAATCAATGAACATGAGGTAGACAGAATTCTCAGGGGATTTAAGAAGAAGTGTATTAGAAGACCTGACATATTTTATTGGAAAGATTAGACACGACATTGCGTAAATAGGCCAAGCCGAATGCGGAGGCACTAGTTGATTTTGCCTACAGCATTCGATTATACTCGATTTAATTGACTTGCTGCGGATAATTCTTTTGCACAGAAAAGGGGAAATCCATGGACAATAGAGTAGTGGTCACGGGCATAGGAGTGATGAGCCCCTTAGGACTAGATGCCAAATCCCTATGGCAGGCGTTGGTTTCCGGAAAATCCGGGGTGGATTACATCACCTCTTTTGATCCCGAGCCCCTCATGACGAAAATCGCTGCCGAGGTAAAGGATTTCGATCCTGCCCAATATATAGACCGCAAGGAGTTGCGGCGGATGGATCGCTTCGCCCAGTTCGCCGCAGCGGCGGCTTTGCAAGCGGTGGAGCAAGCTCAGCTAAAAATCGATGCCACAGATGCTAACGATGTCGGTGTAATCATCGGAGCAGGGTATGGCGGACTGAGCACTATATTGGGCCAATACGATGTACTCAAGGAGAAGGGCCCCGACAGGATCAGCCCCTTTCTTGTTCCCATGATGATAGCTGATACGGCTTGTGCGATAGTCTCCATCATGCTTGGGGCAAAGGGCCCTAACTTCTGTGTCACCTCCGCCTGTGCCAGCGGCTCCGATGCCATTGGCGATTCCTTTGAAATCATCAGGCGCGGCGACGCCCAAGCGATGCTCTCTGGAGGTACTGAAGCCCAGATAATCCCCCTCACCGTGGCCGCCTTCAATGCAGCACGAGCCATCTCCACCAGAAACGATGAACCACAAAAGGCTTCTCGGCCCTTCGATGCTGAGCGGGATGGCTTTGTCATGGGAGAAGGCTGTGCGATTCTTGTCCTGGAGAGCCTTTCCTTTGCCACCAAGCGTGGCGCCCCTATTCTAGCGGAGATCGTTAGCTATGGCGCCACAGCGGATGCTTTCCACATCACCCAACCATCGGAGGACGGTGAAGGGGGTGCACGGGCAATGGTGATGGCCTTAAAGAAGGCAGGGCTGGAGCCCGGAGAGATCGACTATATCAATGCTCATGGCACTTCAACCCAGCTAAATGATAAGAATGAAACCATAGCGATAAAGACCGTCTTTGGTGAGGAAGCCTACCGGATCCCCATCAGCTCTACCAAATCGATGACGGGACATCTCCTGGGTGCTGCAGGAGCTATTGAAGCGGCAATATGCGTCCTGACCATTCAGCACGGGGTCATCCCACCAACGATAAATCTCACCTGCCCCGACCCAGAGTGTGACCTTGATTATGTGCCCAATGTAGCTCGCCAGGCAAAAGTGGATACGGCCCTGTCT
This sequence comes from Dehalococcoidia bacterium, assembly GCA_030667555.1. Classification (GTDB taxonomy): domain Bacteria; phylum Chloroflexota; class Dehalococcoidia; order E44-bin15; family E44-bin15; genus DAOUVR01. Next base: position 8,126 of record DAOUVR010000029.1, on the reverse strand, counting down.
AATGCCTTTGGCTTCGGTGGGCACAACTCCACCCTCATCATCCGAAGGTATAATGAGGCATGATAGATTGAATCATAGCCGTTGGCAGATGCCACCCTGCCTACCAGCGGAGCAGCTTGCTGGAACAGGCCTTCCCCCCTTGCTGGCTCAACTCCTCTACAATCGTGGCATTACTGACCCAGCTCAGATAGATTCCTTCCTTGCCGCAGATGAGAACCTTCTAAACGACCCGTTCCTTCTCCCCGATATGGAAAAAGCAGTGGCCAGGATCTCCGATGCTTTGCTCTCTGGAGAGAGAATTGCTATATATGGGGACTTCGATGCCGATGGTATTACCGCCACTGCCGTCCTTACTGAGGGAATCTCCTCGCTTGGTGGGCAGGTTATCCCCTACATTCCTCACCGTGTTGAAGAGGGCTACGGCCTCAACCTTACTGCCCTCGAGAGGTTACGCAAAGAAGGAGTTAGTCTGGTGGTCACGGTGGATTGCGGCATCAGTAACGCCCCTGAAGTGGCAACAGCGCAGAGTATGGGGCTTGACATCGTGGTCACCGACCATCACACTGTGCCCTCCCAAATACCACAAGCCATCGCAGTAGTCGATCCCAAGAGAGCCGATTCCCGCTATCCCTTCCCCAAGCTAGCCGGCGTTGGCGTTGCCTTCAAACTCCTCCAGGCACTTTTTACCTCTTCGGGTAAAGGCGGAAATATGGATACCTTCTTGGACCTGGTCGCTTTGGGAACAGTGGCAGACATGGAACCCCTCCTTGGCGAGAACCGGTACCTGGTGAAGTGTGGCCTTGAGGTGTTACAAAACACAAAGCGACTGGGCCTAAGGGAGATGGCCAAGTGCGCTGGCGTTCCTCTTTCAGCCGTTGATCCTCATATCATATCGTGGGTTCTAGGGCCTCGACTTAACGCTGCAGGTAGGCTGGAGCATGCCATTGTTGGCTATGAGATTCTACTGACCGACTCTGTTGAGGAAGCCCAAAGGCTTGCCAGTGTTTTGGAGAGGAAGAATGAGGAACGACAAAGGCTAACCGAGGTAGTTCTCGCTAAGGCACGGGAGAAGCTGAGTGCCAAAGGCACCGATTCCCCCATTCTTATGGTTAGTGACGAGGACTTCCCTAGTGGGGTGGTAGGGGTGATCGCTGGCAGGCTGGCAGAGGAGTTTTACCGCCCTGTGATCGTACTCGAGCAGGGTAAAGAGTGGAGCAAAGGAAGCGCCCGTAGCATCCCTGAGTTCGACATCATAGCTGCCCTGACCGATTGTAGCAACCTCCTATCTCGCTTTGGTGGGCATCCTATGGCAGCGGGGTGCACCGTAGCCACAGAGAACTTGGAACAGCTTCACGAATGCCTGCTTGGCATTGCAGCAAATCAGCTTTCATCTCTCGACCTTCGCCCAATGATCGCCATCGATGCCGAGATTCCTCTATCCTCCCTCGACGGCAAAACATTCCAGACGATGCAAAAGCTTGCGCCATTCGGTTATGCCAATCCCTACCCAACATTCATCAGTCGGGGTATCCAAGTGGTCAAGCACCGCAATGTGGGCACTAATGGAAAACACCTTAAGCTTAAATTGAGAGAAGGCGACGCGACCTGGGACGGCATTGCCTTCAGGCTGGGTAACCTTGCCGATGAGATCACCCCTCAGTTGGATATCGTCTACAACTTAGAGGTTGACCGATGGGCCGGCGGGAACACGTTTCAACTCAAAATCTTGGACTTCACCCCAGCTACCTAGGTCTCCTCTAACACCGAAGGCTCAACTACAGCCCTCGCCTTTCGCATTCTATAGACAAGCAAGGCAATACAGATCGCCATCACCAATAGGGCTATGAAATGGGGTGTATGCAGCACGCCACCCAGATTTACCTGCGCCAACGTCACTGCGCGGGTGAACTCGATGAAGAAACGCCCGAAGGAATACAGGGACAGGTAGAGCAGAAACAACGAGCCATCCGGCTTGAGCCGTCCCCTCAGCCGCCATAGAACGGCGAAAACTATCAGGTCCCATATAATCTCATAGACTGGTGATGGGTGTGTTGGCTCCCCCCAGAAGAGGGTTGTGGAAGCAGCATTAGGATGGTTATAAATAAAAGCCCACGGAAGAGACGTGGGTGCGCCCCAGGCATCGCCATTTATGGTGCAACCAATTCTCCCTACAGCCTGGGCCAGGACCACCGCCGGGGCCACAGCATCAGCAAAGTGCCCAAAATGGAGGTTGCTTATTCTGGCGTATATCACCACAGCCAGTGTTCCGCCAAGGATCGCCCCGAAAATAGATAACCCATACCAGAACTGCAGTATCTGCATGGGATTGCTAATATAGGTACTCGCAAGGTAGTCTATAACGTGGAACAGTCTGGCCCCTATAATCCCCCCAATAATCGCCCATGGCGCAACACCATAGATGACCTCTTTCTTGACGCCAGTCCCTCTCACAAACCATATGGAGAGCCCAATGGCGACAATGACAGACAGGACAACTATGACCCCATGCCACCCTACCTCGAAAGAACCTATTTTGAAGAAGATTGGATCGATGCCAATACATATAGCCAGAATAGACATTCTCGTGGGATTCTACTGTGGTATGTGTTTTGATGTCAAGGAAGCTTTGCCCTAGTGCATTTCTTGCAACATTATGTTAAAATGTCATACTGTGACCAAGGTGATGGCAATGAGACAGGAAGTCGAAAGTTTCTTGAGTCATCTCTCTACGGAGAAAGGCTTTTCTTCGAATACCATAGAGGCCTACAGAAATGACCTTTCCCAGCTTGCCAGTTTTATCGAAGAACAAGCCACGATGAAAGGCTACAGCCCTAAATGGGCATCCGTAGACCGCAACCTTCTCATAAGCTACATCCTTGACTTGAAGGAGAGAGGCTACGCATCGGCTACGGTAGCCCGCAAAGTTGCTGCTATAAAATCCTTTTTCGATTTCCTGGTCTCTGAGGGGGTCTTCCAGAATGATCCTACAGAGAATCTTAGTTCACCAAAGGTAGGGAAATCATTGCCTAAACCCCTCTCCGTTAATGAAGTTGAAGCGCTACTTAGCGAGCCTGCCAAGTCTTCTTCTACGGAGGCAAAACGGGATAGCGCAATGATGGAGTTGATGTATGCTGGTGGCATGAGGGTATCGGAACTCGTCTCCATGAACATTGGGGATATAGACCTGGGGGAAGGCTTTGCGCGCTGCTTTGGTAAGGGCTCAAAAGAGAGAAGAATTCCAATCCATGCAAAAGCAATCCAGGCTCTGGAGAAATATGTGGAGCATGCTCGCCCTCAGCTTCTCCGTGATAGAGAAGAGGAGGCTTTGTTCTTAAACCGTCGGGGCGAGCGTCTTACAAGGCAAGGCTTTTGGCTGATCTTGAAGGCTTATGTTAAATCAGCGGGCCTAGCAACGGATGTTACTCCTCATACTCTTCGTCATAGCTTCGCCACCCACATGTTGAGGGGTGGAGCGGACTTAAGAGCGGTTCAAGAACTGCTGGGGCATGCCAATATCACCTCTACCCAGATCTATACTCACCTCACCAGTGAGCATGTGCACCAGGCTTACGAAAGGGCACACCCCCGAGCTAACGACTAGCTTTATTCAGGAGAGTAACATATCTCGATTAGCAGAATCTTTTAAAAATAGTGGAGCTACCAAGCGGTTATTGTTGAGGTGGAAGAGCAACTAAGAGAGTTTCTCGTAGACTGCCCGCCAAATATTAAGCGGCTCTCCACCCTTATGAATAAAAAGGTGACATGCCCCATGCATGATGGCATGGTTACCAGGCTGGAGTAAGAAATGCCTCAGAAGAAATCTCACCGTGTCGCCTCAAGGCAGGCGGCGGCAAGTAGAGAGCGGAAGAAGATAAAGAGGGCGCAGACGTCTCAACAGCGAGCCACAGACGCACCCGTTACGCCTATCCCCACAGATATTGCTCCTTCCGAGCCGGTTACACCACCGGTAACTAAGACTGTTCAAGAAGTTGCCCCTAGTTTTAAATACATCATTACTGATCTGCGAAAAATCGGCATCATCGCCGGCTCCGCCATCATTATCCTGATTATACTCGGCTTCATACTTTAATAGGGGATGCCATGGAGGCGAGGCGCTTCAAAGAGCAACTGAAGGCATTGCCCCAAAAGCCCGGCGTTTATCTTTTCAGGGATGCTTCAAGAAATGTGCTCTACGTTGGCAAGGCCGCCAATCTCCACAACCGGGTAGGAAGCTATTTCGGCACACCCTTCGCCCTCCCCCCAAAGCTCCAGAGGATGATGGCCCGGGTAAACGACTTCGAATTCTTCGTCACTGACTCCGATCAAGAAGCGCTCATCCTCGAGTGCAATCTCATTAAGAAGCACCGCCCCCGCTATAATGTGCGCCTCAAGGACGACAAGACCTATCCCTATCTAAAAATCACTTTAAGTGACGACTGGCCCAGAGTCCATGTCACCAGGCGTGTGGAGAAAGACGGCAGCCGCTACTTCGGCCCCTTCGCCAATCCTGGCTCGGTCAGGAAGTCCCTCGACCTACTGAAAAAGCTATTCCCCTTCCGCTCCTGTAAAAAGGAGATCACAGGAACCGACCGCAGACCCTGCCTTGAGTATGACATCCATCGCTGCGCTGGGCCCTGCATCGGTGCTATTTCGAAGCAAGACTATCGAGACATCATTAGGCAAGTGATAATGTTCCTTGAGGGCAAGCAGGAAGCGGTACTAAAGGAGCTGGAGCGCAAGATGCAACAAGCTTCGGAGCGGCTTGAGTTTGAGCGGGCTGCAGTGCTGCGTGACCAGATCCTCGCTGTGGAAATGGTCACCGAACGCCAGAAGATATCATCAGCGGCAAGGGGAGATCAAGATGTCATCGCACTAGCACAAAACAAGGACCACGCCTATGTAGAGGTCTTCTTCATTCGCAACGGCAAGCTCATCGAGCGGGACCATTTCATTCTGCAAGGCACTCAGGATGAGGAGCCCGGCCAGATTATGCGCAGCTTCTTGAATCAATTCTACGACTCGGCAACCTACATCCCACCATCGATTTTACTTCAATACCTCCCCGAAGACCCCACTATTATTAAGAGCCGCTTGGAGAGCAAAAGAGGGAGCAGGGTCGCTCTTACGGTTCCTCAGCGTGGGGAGAAAAAAAGGCTGACGGATATGGTAGCGGAAAACGCTCGTCAGGGCCTGGAGCAGCTTATGGTCAGGTGGCTCGCCGATCCAGAGACCACCGCCGCTGCCCTTGAGGAGCTACGGCGAGAGCTCCATTTGCCCCAGACACCAAAGCGAGTAGAATGCTACGATATATCGGACATTAGGGGCACATCAGCGGTGGGCAGCATGGTAGTATTTCAAGATGGGCAACCTACGCCCTCCCATTACCGCCGTTTTCGTATCAAGACAGTAGAGGGCACCGACGACTATGCAATGATACAAGAGGTCTTGCGACGACGCTTCAAGAGGACGAGCATTGAAGAAGAGCGCAAGGGCGAAAACGCCTGGACCACAGTCCCCGACCTGGTCCTCATCGATGGTGGCAGGGGACATCTTACCTCAGCACTTATTGCGATAAAGGATGTAGGGGTGGACTGCGTCTCCGTCGCTGCGCTGGCTAAAGAGCGCGAGGAGCTTTTCCGCCCAAACGTCGCTGGACCAATCCTGCTACCCAGGACATCTGCAGCGCTCTATTTGGTGCAGCGGATTCGCGATGAGGCGCATCGCTTTGCCTTGGGCTATCACCAGAGAGTACGCAGCCGTAAGGCGATAGCCTCAGCCCTGGACAATGTAACCGGCATCGGCCCCAAGCGAAAGCGAGCCCTCCTCAAAAGGTTCGGCTCTGTCAAAGCGATAAAGGATGCCCCCGTCAATGAGGTAGCAGCGGTTGTCGGAATGACTCACTCCCTTGCTGAAAGGGTTAAGGATTATCTGTGAAGGCACAGCAAGAGGCCGTCTTCATACATATCCCCTGCGACCTGTGCGGAACGCGTGACTTTGTAACACTTGGCAAGCCAAAAGCGTCGGGCAAAATCGAAAACATCGTCCCCATCCCAGAAGACATCTCCATAGTTAGGTGTAAACGGTGCGGCTTCTATTACACCGATCCCATGCCCTTCTGGAGAGAGAATGAGCTACAAGATATTTATGATGCCACGTATTTCCCCGAAATGACCCGGTGGTGGAAGCGAGTTAAGACAAAGGTTAACCCTCAACGTCGTCTCGATACTATCGAAAAGCACGCTACCTCCGGTATATCGCAGTTTCTGGAGGTGGGATGCGGCCTTGGATACGGCCTTGAGGATGCCATACGGCGAGGCTGGGTAGTTTGTGGGCAAGAGGTTTCTCCGTTCTTCGCTGATCAAGTGATAACTCGGCTTGGCATCAAGGTCTTCGTTGGCCAGCTAGCGGCTGCACATTACCCCGAAAACTACTTCGACGCAGTCTACGTAGATAGCGTGCTGGAGCACCTGCCACAGCCAATGGAGATGTTTAGGGAGATCCATCGTGTCTTGAAGCCAGACGGGGTCGCCTATATAACGGTAACCAACGAGGATGCGCTGATTAACAAGTTGAGGAGCCTGTTTTTCAAACTCACACAGCCCAGGCGATGCCCGATATTAAGCCCTCTAGCTTATCCCGTTCATCTAATTGGGTTTACGCCGGATACCTTCAGGCTGGCCTGCGAAAGCGTAGGATTCGAAGTTAAAAGGGTTGTAGTATGCGCAGGAACCAGCGAATGGCGCAAATTCGGGATACGGAACGTGGGTTGCCTTCTGTTGAATATCATATACTTCCCTGTATATCTTATCGGTGAGAAGTTGGGAAAAGGCATCGCAATTGAGGCGGTAATCATTCCCCGTAAACAGGATCGAAAATGAGAGTGGCTAAGATTATCATCGGGGACATAAACAGCTTAACCGGCGGCTATCTGTACGAAAAGAAACTAATCGAATACCTAAGGGGAAAAGGTGTCCAGGCGGATGTGGTTAGCATCCCGAATATTCCTTATATGCTCCAATTTTTTTCAAACTTCTGGCTCTTCTTCTACTTTCTAATAAAGAAATATGACGTCATTATTGAAGATGGGATGACTCACCCGGCGGTCTGGCTCTTCAACCTCTGGGCGAGACATGTCAAAAAGACAAAGGTCGTTGCCATTGTCCATATGTTCCGCTGGATAGCCCTCAGGGATAGCTGGCAGATGCCTCTCGCCAAATTTATGGAGAAAACTATGCTTATGCCAACTAGCCTCATCATCGCCAACAGCATGCATACTAAAGCAGAGGCGGAAAAGATGGGGCTACCCGCTGAGGCTATAGAAATGGTTTACCCTGGTTTCGACATGAATTTAATAAGAGAAAAGGGGCCTCGCTCCAGGGATGAGATAAAACTCCTTTTTGTGGGCAATTGGGTTCCTTGCAAGGGGTTGGATACGCTGATGGAAGCTATGCATCGTATCGATAACCCTAAAATAGTCCTCGACATTGTGGGCGATGATAGCTTTTACCCAAGATACGCTAGAAAAATTAAGGGAAAGATTGCCCATTGGGGGCTTGAAGACAGGGTAAGACTTCACGGGAGAATCGATCGCGAGTCAATTGGAAAATTCTACTCCGAAGCAGACATATTTGTGTTGCCTTCTTACTATGAGCCTTTCGGCATCGTATTTGCCGAAGCCATGTCCTTTGGCCTGCCGATTATAGCCACCAATGCGGGTGGAATACCTGAGTTGGTTGAACATGAGGAGAACGGACTGCTTGTTCCACCCAATGATGCTGATGCCCTTGCCAACGCCATAGACAAGCTAGCTTCCAGTGCCGAGTTGCGGGAGAAAATGGGAAGAGAAAGCCACGAGAAATCGAAAGGATTGAATACCTGGGACGAATGCTTCAGGATCGTCTACGGCCACCTCAAGCGATTGGTTGCCGACGATACCTAACCAGTAGGGGCGTTCAATTGAACACACCCTTACTCCCTCCAATAGGAGGAGAAGGCGGTGGGCGATTCCCAAACCGTCACCTTCAAACCACGAACCTCCACTCCAAGAGCCAGAGCCATTCTGTCATAAATATGTTTGCAGACGTTCTCCACTGTTGGGTTAAGGTGCTTAAATTCGTCTAACTCAT
>DAOUVR010000072.1 GCA_030667555.1 Dehalococcoidia bacterium | reverse complement strand
GCCATGACTCGTCCCAATGCGGGCCTCAGAGGATTTTCCGGGTCGGCAAACATCCTCAGCCTTAAAATCCGATATCATTTCACTTTGTTCGCTCTATTCCACAGGTGACCGGCTCTTGTCGCTGGTAGCACCTGGCAGCGCTGATACTGCACATTCAACTGCCCCTTGGTAGAACGCTCTTGGTGGCCATCCCGGGATCAGAAGCCAGTGGTCCGCATGTCATAGCGGAATTTGCCTCGATAGAGTTAGTGAAATCGATAAACCCGTCTCCGCTAGTAGCTGTACACTGATGGCCCCTGGAGTTCATATTGACCATTATCTTATCTCTGTCATCTTTAATTATCATCTATATCATTACTACATCTATATATATTGACAAATGGGAAGATATATGCTATTATCACCACCAATAATAACAATGGATAGTAGAGCATAACGATTGCGCAAGGTCGGCGGTTTGTCTCGGCAAAGGCAAACCGGAAGGAATTGGGGGACGCAAACACACAGGGCTAAGCCTTGAGGTAGTGGGGTGAACCGGCTGCCGACGGCGGATCTAGTAACCTGTGGGAATTCCTCGTTGAAGAGCAGATTCCAGGCTTTTACAAGGGAAGGCTTGTCATCCTGTGCTCAAACCTTGTGGCTTTTCTATCAGAGCACAATACCGACAAGAGCTAAGAGACCAGACGCCGTGGAACGTATCAAATAGCATGGAAGGCTGTATAACGACCAACTGGTGACTTGTAGTATATGCTTGAGATCGTTGGCTGTTCTGAAAGGGGCACAAAATGGGGGATCATGATAGTACGAAACAGCAAATCATAAATGAATTGATGCTAACGCCCCAACGCCTTGCTGAACTGGCATCAGTAAAAAACGAACTTACGTGGGCGTACGAAGGGCTTAAAGATCCAGAAGGTAGATTCAAGCTCTTGTTTGACCGAGTCTTCGATTGCTGCGTGATGATAGATGAAAATGGTGGCATAGTCTACGCAAATGAAGCAGCGTGTAGGGTACTTGGGTATGCGAAAGAGCAACTCCTCAAACTATCCGCCAGGGACTTATATCCCAACGAGGAAGCAGAAAAGATGCAAGCGGCGGCCTCCAGGGTTCTGAGAGACGGTGTAGATTATGCGGGAGAGACTGAATTCATCGCCATGAATGGAGAGGTGATAGCAGTCGAGGCAGGGGCAGTCAGTCTCAAGCTGGCAGACAGGACTTACATCATATGCAGTTTTAGAGATATCACCGAGCGCAAGCGCATAGATGACGAAGAAGCAGATCATATCTCTGACCTGATGTCGTTATCGAGGACGGCAATGGACCTGGTTGAGCTTTCAACGGAAGAGGACATCTACCAGTTCATTGGACAACGACTGATGGAGCTTGCGGGCAACTCCGTCATCATCGTGAGTTCGTTCGACGAGGAATCTTCTACCTTCTGCCTCCGTGCAATCCAAGGAGTTGGAGAACACATGGATAGTCTTCTTAAGATCCTGGGAAGGCAGCCTATCGGCATAACCGCACCAATAAGCAAGGAAGCCAAAGTGGGCCTTACCAGTGGTAGGCTGGAGAAGGTGCCTGGAGGTTTGTACGAACTTGCCTCTGGTGGACTGCCCAGGTCTGTGTGCAATGAGATCGAGACACTTCTCGGTTTAGGTGATTTGTATGCCATGGGCTTTGCATGGAAAGGACAACTGTTTGGCAGTGCAGATGTCCTCACGCGCAGGGGAGCTGAATTGAGAAACCCAGGCATAATAGAGACATTCGTAAGCCAGGCATCGGTAGCGCTCCAGCGTTGGCAGGCTGAGGTGGCGCTACGGAAAGCTCACGACGAGTTGGAAATGCGGGTTGAGCAACGCACAGGAGATCTGGCGGATGCGATTGAGAAATTGCAGCTTGAGGTCGCCGAGCGCAAGCGGAGCGTGGAGGAGCTGCGAGTCAAAGATAGTGCCATAGCATCATCGACTAATGCCATTGCTATATCCAACCTCGAAGGCAATGTAACTTATGCAAACCCTTCTTTCCTTAGATTGTGGGGATATGAAAGTGATGAGGAGGTTGTCGGAAGGCCTGCTATAGAGTTCTGGCAAGCGGGGGATCATGTTGATGCTGCAATAGGGACAATATCGGAAAAAGAAGGCTGGCAAGGGGAGGTAATTGCCTTAAGAAAAGATAGCTCAGCATTCGTTGCCGAGCTGTCAGCAAGCATGGTGGCAGACGGGGATGGCAAGCCCATGTGCATGATGGGCTCCTTGCTTGATATCACCGAGCGCAAGCGGTTGGAAGAGATGTTGAGGGAATCCGAAGAGCTGTCCCGGGGGATGTTGGAGGGCGCAACAGTTGGGATGTACATTGTTCAAGGTGGGAAATTCCTCTATGTCAACCCGCGGTTCGAGGAGATTTCGGGCTACACCATGGCTGAGCTTTCAGGGGCAGATTCTCTAGAGCATGTCCACCCGGATGATAGAGAGATGGTCAGAAAGAAAGCGACAGAGCTGCTAAAAGGGCGGAGCAACACACCTTATGAGTTAAGGTATATATGCAAGGATGGGAGGACGTTGTGGTGTCTGGAGAGAGTAGCCTCCATCCTATACAAAGGAAAACCAGCAGCGATAGGAAGCTTTATGGACATCACCGAGCGGAAGCGGGATGAGGAGGCGGTGCGGAAGAGCGAGGAGAAGCACCGTACATTGTTGGAGACTGGTGCAACTCCTATTTACTGGATCGAAGTTCCAAGTGGGGAAATAACGTTTGTCAACGAAAAAGCAGAGGAGCTATTCGGAAGGGCGGGAACAGACCTGCTGGGTCACAAGCTTTTTGAGTTTGTGCCTGAGGACGAAGTAGCGCTTCACCAGGAGAAAATGCAAGAAGCTGCAAGGGAGATGAAAATCGAGGAGCAGCCAATACCTCAAATCATAATAAGGCCCAGCGGCGAGCTCAGATACACAGAAGTATATCCAACCATGTTTGAATCGGAGGGCAAGATAGTAGCACAGGTTGTATGCCCGGATGTCACCGAGCGCAAGCGGGCGGAGGAGGCGCTACGGGAGAGCGAGAGACTCTACCGTCTTCTTGCTGACAACGTGTCAGATATCATCTGGACTATGGATATGAACCTGCGGTTTACCTATGTCAGTCCTGCTGCTACAAGCCTCCTGGGATACAGTTTTAAGGAAGCAATGGCTATGACGATAGAAGATTTCTTGACTCCAGAGTCCGTTGAGGCTGCCACAGAGACTCTGGCAGAGGCACAGTCCACAGAAAAGCAGGGGGAAGACCTGTTAAAGACACGGTCGGTGGAATTTGAACTCATTGCGAAAGATGGTACTAGAGTGCTGACCGAGAACAATATGAGGCTCCTGCTTGACGCGGATGGCCAGCGTGTTGGCATTTTAGGAGTCGCCCGCAACATAACCGAGCGCAAGCGGGCGGAGGAGGCGCTGCGGAAGAGCGAAGAGCGCTTTAGAGCGCTCATCGAGAACGCCTCTGACGCCGTGGCCATTATTAATGCTGAGGGAATCATGGTATACGAGAGCCCCTCCGTTGAACGAATCTTCGGCTACAGGCCAGAGGAGTTAATTGGCAAGTCCGTGCTTGACCTTATCCACCAGGACGATCTGCCCGAGGTCACCGCCAAATTTGCCTCGTTCCTTAATGACCCAACGGCGGGTGAGTCAATGCAACTGCGTCTTCGACATAAGGATGGCTCGTGGCGCTGGGTGGAAGGTGTGGCCAACAATCTCCTCGACAATCCCCAAGTGCAGGGCATTGTTGCTAACTACCGTGACATCACTGACCGCAAGAAAGCAGATGAAGCGCTGCGGGATAGTGAGGAGCGCTTTCGCCGGTTTGTGCAAAGTGCGCCCGATATCATCTTCCGGTGGTCTGTTGAAAACGGCCTTGAGTACGTCAGCCCCAGTGCTTCCAGGGTTACCGGATTCACCCCCGGGGAACTAATAGCAGACCCAATGCTGGGCTTTGAAATCGCCAAGGTAAGAGAGCTAAATATCGACGCAGATTATCAACAGCTCGCAGAGGAAAGAGCCGCTCTGCCCTCCAGGGAGTTTGCCTTCGCTCGGAAGGATGGCAGCGAGGCCTACCTGGACATTCTGTCCGTACCCGTGGTGGACGATGAGGGAAATCTAGTGGCTTTCGAAGGTATCTTGCGTGATATCACCGAGCGAAAGTGGGCCGAGGAGCAACTGCGGCGGAGCGAGGAGTTTAGCTCCACCCTGCTTGCCAACGCCCCCAACCCCATACTGGTTATCAATCCGGACTCATCAGTACGATACGTGAATCCTGCACTGGAGGAGCTAGCCGGGTTCACTTCTATGGAGCTTGTTGGCAGCGGATCCCCATACCCCTGGTGGACGGAGGAAACACTTGAGGAAACCGGTAGAGACCTGGCGGACGCCATCACCAGGGGAGCACAGGGCCTTGAGCAACTGTGTAAAAAGAAGAATGGCGAGCGGTTCTGGATCGAGCTAACCTCCACGCCGATAATGCGTGATGGGGAGTTGAAGTATTACCTGGCAAGCTGGGTTGATATAACCGAGCCCAAGCGGGCCGAGGAGGCGCTAAGGCGCTCTGAGTATAAATACAGGAGCGCCATTGAGTCGGCCAGGGACGGTATCCTGCTGGTTGATAACGACAGTGTAATACTGGATGCCAACAGGACATGTGTCAATGCCGTAGGCTATGAATATAAGGAGCAACTCATCGGCAGGAGTGTTTACGACATTGTCGCTAGGGAGACGCCTGAAGATATGCAAGAGCGCGTAGTCGAGATATTGAACAAACAGGGCTACATTACCAACGTTGAGCTTATGGCACGCTCCAGGGATGGGAGGGAGATCCCGGTAGAGGTAAACATCTCGCAGGTAGTTGATGAGAAAGGGCGGCCTACTGGGGCTATCATTGTTATCAGGGACATAACCGAGCGCAAGCGGGCAGAGCAGGAAATTCTGCGCTATACCAAGAGCCTGGAGGCGCTCCATACCATCAGCGCCACGGTGAGCCAGACCCTGGATTTGAATGAGATGCTGAACAGCGCCCTGGAGAAGGTGCTCGAGGTTATTGAGATAGATGCTGGCTATATACATCTCTTTGATAAGGAAAAGGGGGAACTGGTCCTGAAGGCCCATCGGGGAGTATCTGAGCAGCATGCTGCGGCTGTAGAGAGATTAGAGGTGAGTGAGGAGGCTATGCAGCGCTGGCATAGATATCCGGAGCCTGCCTTCAACACGCGCCAAGTTCTAACCGAGAGTGCCCGCGAAGTAGTAGGGCCCGCAGCGAGAAAAGAGGGCGTGGCAACCAGTGTGTCAGTGCCCCTATGGTCCAAATCCGGGATGCATGGAGGTTTGACCCTTATCAGCCGCACACCGCGTCGCTTCTCGCCGGAGGAGTTGGAACTCCTCAAAGCCATCGGCAATGAGATAGCGGTGGGCATAGAGAACGCTGGGCTACTGGAAAAGACGAGGGAGCTATCGGCGACTGATGAACTCACCGGGCTGTTCAATCGCCGCCAGTTCTACGAAGTGCTTGAGAGTGAGATGAACCGCATGCAGCGCTACGGCGGCTGCTTCACCCTGGCAATGATCGACCTCGATGACTTCAAAGAATATAACGACAGGTTTGGGCACACCAATGGCGATGCTGTCCTGAGGTCTCTTGCCCAAATGTTCAAGACGGTATTGAGGAAGCCCGACATGGCTTTTCGCTACGGGGGCGATGAGTTCACCATCATCCTGCCGTCAACGGATGCAGAAAAGGCTAAGAACATCGTTGATCGGATCAGATCAAAGAGGTTGAAAGGGCTTCAGGCCGACAATCTGGCTTTGGAACCCTGTCTCGGGTTCAGTGCCGGAATCGCACAATTCCCTGAGAATGCTGAAACAGCGGATGGTCTGGTATTCCTGGCCGACACCGCCCTCTACCGTTCAAAGAGGGGGGGAGGAAACAAATCTACACTGGTATCCGAACTGGGGGAGCTGACATCAGACGTAATGGATAGTGC
>DAOUVR010000145.1 GCA_030667555.1 Dehalococcoidia bacterium | reverse complement strand
TCTTAGCCATATAGCGATTGAATTCACGCACCTCGTTCACTCCTGAGGCGATCAAAGCTCCCTGAGCAAGGTCCATTTTTTCGCTCTCTAATAACATTTTCCCCAACTCAGCCGGTTCCATTCAAGGGTGATATGTATTGCTAAACTGCCTGATATTATATAAAATCTAAAACTAGACCTGGATAAATATTCGATTGAGGAGGTGGGCCGATTGGAAGCTTTGGCAAAACATGTGCTCTTAGAACTCAATGATTGTAGTAGGGAGCGTTTAAGCGACATAGATTTCCTGAGAGATGCTCTGCTCTCTGCTGCTCGGGAGGCGGGCGCTACTATAATAGGCGACTCCTTTCATATTTTCCCGCCTTATGGCGGCGTGAGCGGCGTGGTGATTATCCTTGAATCCCACCTCTCGGTTCATACCTGGCCGGAGCATGGCTACGCTGCGGTGGATATTTTCACCTGTGGCAGCCGCGTTCGCCCAGAGATGGCAGTAGACCTCCTTATAAGAGAGCTTCAAGCAAAAGACTCCTCTATTGTAGAGCTAAAGAGGGGGATTTTGAACTCCCCGGTAAGCCATGAACGAAAGTAGCTGGTTTTATGACCATATCACCACTGATATGGTGCAACTGCATAGCATCAAAGAGACAATCTATTCTGGGAAAACTCAGTTTCAATCTATTGAGATTATCGACACTGGCGGCTTTGGACGGTGTCTAATCCTCGATGGCAAGATCCAGTCGAGCGAAAAGGATGAATTTATCTACCATGAAGCCCTGGTTCACCCCGCGATGATTGCTCACCCCTACCCCGAGAGCGTATTCATCGCCGGAGGTGGCGAGGGGGCGACCCTTAGGTAGGCGTTGAGGCACCCCTCGGTGAAAAGGGTGGTTATGGTTGACATCGATAAGGAGGTGATCGATATCTGTCGTCGCTTCCTCCCCTCCCTTCACCAGGGCTCATTTGACGACAGCCGCTTGGAGTTGCACATCGTTGATGTCAAAGGGTATCTTGAGGATTGCCAGGAGAAGTTCGATGTGATTATTCTCGATCTGCCTGAGCCCATAGAGGAAGGGCCAGCCAGTATGCTGCACACCAGGGAGTTCTATCAACTTATTGACGATAAGCTAGGCCCAGAGAGTATCCTTTCACTCCAGGCAGGCTCCAGCACGTGGGGGAATCACGAAGTCTTTACCGCAATTATAAATACTCTGAAATCGGTTTTCTCCCTTGTCTACCCTTATGCTGCTCATGTCCCCAGCTATGCCAGCGTGTGGGGCTTTGCTGTCGCTTCACAGAAGTTGCACCTTCTTCCCCCAGCAGGGATAGACAGCAAGATCTCCTCAAGAATGAAAGATAGACTGAGGTTCTACGATGGCCTAACCCACCGGGGCCTTTTCACTCTCCCCAAGAACTTGAGGGAAGCCATAGACAGGGAAGAGAGAATAATAACTGAGCAAGAACCTCTCTTTATCTACAAGCCGTGAATTTGGGAACCCTCAGCTTCGATGAATGGTTAAAGCGTTTCCAGGTTGCAAAAGTGACGGGCGATGTCCAACCGCGCAACGTGTGACCCTCCCAGCCACTGCTGCATCATCTTGTTGTCTCGCCAGTGCTTTTCCACATCGCCCTCTCTGGTATAGCCATAGGAGCCCATCATCTCCATCGCCCTGTTGGCCACCATGACGCTTATATCGGCGGCATAGGTCTTGGCAATTCTTGATTTGGCCAGCATCTCCGCTGACCATCGTGGCCCGTATGTTTCGGGCCGATCCCACATGTAGGAGACACTCAATGCATAGGTCCTGGCGGTCTCGATGCCGGTGACCATGTCCGCCAGGTGGCAGGCAATTACACTGTGCTCCTTGATCGGCTTCCCACCTGCCACCCTCGTTGTGGCATAGTCGGTGACTATTTCAAAGATATTCTGGGCCGTTCCCACCGACATCGAAGCGCTGGCAATGGAACCGAGAACCAGGTTCTGGTGAAGAAGTTTAGCATCATCCCCTGGCCCGGCCGCCCTGTACCTTTTAGGTACCCTGACGTTATCGTAGAAGACGGAGCAGTTTCTATCTGCCTGCATGCCCACCTTGTTCTCGAATCTGCCGAAGGAGACACCCTCGATGGGATAGGGAACGTAGATGAGGGCGATCCCCTCATTCCCCAGGTTAGGATCGGTGGTGCATACGGTGAGATAAAGGTGAGATACGCCGCTATTGGTGGGCCACTGCTTGGCCCCGTTTATCACCCACTCCTCGCCATCAAGCCGGGCGGTGGTATGGATTTTGCGACCCTCCATCCGGGGATTCTCTATGTCGCACCCGCCTTCAGGTTCCGTCATGGCGAAACAGCCGAATGCAACTTCGTCCTCGGGGAAAACGCCAGCCAATTCCTCTATTAAATCCGGCCTTTTATAGGGCTCATATCTGATAGGGAACAAACACCAGCCGGTGCAGGCCATGGCAACGGCTATACCACTATCACCGCGGGAGAGCTCCTCCAGAAATCCCATTTGATTGGTCAGGGACATAGGTTGGTCTGCTGCCATGATCCTTCCCATGCCCAGTTCAATCATTATCTTCCTGAATAGCGGTTCGATGACCTTGCTATGGTCCTTATCGTCGTCGATCTGCTGCCTCACCGGGAGTATCTCATTCTCCACGAACTGTCGTGCCAGCGAACGAGCCATTTTAGCCTCTTCGGTGTCCAGCACATCGATTGCAAGATGGTTTGCCATTTGCTACCTCCTTTTTAATTGCTTTGCAACGCCCATTGTTGATAATATTCGGTCATAAGTCAATAAGGCGCATCCCTTTTTCAGAAAAGCCTGGGATGTTATAATCTGGGTGTGGATGTTCTAGAGGGGTTGAATCCAGCGCAGCGGGAGGCAGTGGAGTCTATTGAGGGGCCTCTACTCATACTGGCTGGCCCCGGCAGTGGCAAGACCAGGGTTATTGCCCATCGTGTGGCCTGCCTGATCAAGGTTTGGGGCATCAGTCCCTACCATATCCTGGCTGTTACTTTTACCAACAAGGCGGCCAGGGAGATGAAGGAGCGCCTGTACCAGCTTCTCGGTAGATCGGTAGAGGACTTGACCCTGGGCACCTTCCATGCTACCTGCGCTCGCATCCTGCGAAGAGAGGGAGCACATATAGGTCTTGATCCAAGGTTTGTTATTTACGATGGTGATGATCAACTCTCCCTGGTCAAGCGCAGCCTTCAGGAGTTGGATCTCGACCCAAAGCGCTATCTCCCTCGCGTCATGCTTTCGGCAATATCCGCAGCCAAGAGCCGCCTTATCGCGCCCGAAGATTATGTCAACAACTCCTACTTCGATGAGGTGGTGCAGCGAGTGTACCAGCGCTACCAGAACCTCCTTGGTGAGAGCAAGGCCCTTGACTTCGATGACCTTTTGATGAAGGCCGTTTACCTTTTTCGCCACTGCCCTGAGGTTCTCTCCAAGTACCAGCAACGCTACTATCATGTGCTCATCGATGAATTTCAGGATAC
>DAOUVR010000076.1 GCA_030667555.1 Dehalococcoidia bacterium | reverse complement strand
GCAAGGCGACCTCCTTTTAGATCACGGCATCCATCACCGAGAAGACCTGCTTATCGGTGAATCCCCTTAGCTTTGCCGCACCGCTAGGGCAGATGGCGACGCAAGCGCCGCAGCCCTGACAAATCGCCTCAATTACAACAACCACTCCTTTATCGGTATCTTTAAGCCGCGCATTATAGGGACAAGCTGAGACGCAAAGCTCACAGCCACTGCAACGCCTCTCATTGACCTCAGAGACGACCCTCCCCGATTCCAATCGCTCTCTGGAAAGGATAGATGCTGCCCGCTGCGCCGCAGCCTGGGCCTGAGCTATAGTCTCTGTGATGCCTCTCGGCGAATGGGCAAGCCCGCACAAAAAAATACCATTAGTCACGAAATCCACAGGGCGGAATTTTGCCTCTGCCTCTTTGAAGAATCCGTCCTCAGTCAATTCCAGATTGAGCATCTGGGCAAGTATATTATTATCGTTGGGGACGATTCCTGTGCTCAATACTAATAAATCGGGCTCTATTTTCAGGACACCGCCCGTTGTTGGCTCGATAGTCTGGACAATGAGCCTTTCCTCCTCGATTGCCACTTCCGGCTTGCGATCCAAGTCATAATTAATGAAAAGAACACCCTTTTCTCGGGCCTGAGAATAATACTCTTCTTTGAACCCGTAGCTCATAACATCCCGATGAAGGACAAATATATCAATCTCGGGGTTTCTCTCTTTTAGACTCAGGGAATTCTTGAGTGCCTGAGAACAGCAGACTCGGCTGCAATATGGCCTCTCTTTGTCTCTGGAACCAACGCATTGAATCATTACTACACAGCCGAGCTCTTTGGCGTCAAGTTTGCCAGAGACCAGTTGCTGTTCCAGTTCTGCTTGGGTTACAACCCTTTCGCTTTGGTTATAGCAATAGTCATTGGGCTCATAGGCTTCGCCGCCGGTGGCAATGATGATTGTCCCCACCTTTATGGGTTCGTGTGTCGAGCCCTTGTCTTTGAGGACTGCCTCGAAGTTCCCGGCATAGCCCGAGACCTCGATAACCTCAGTTTCTGTGTGAAGGTGAATGAGGGGATTCTCCTGAGCCCTGTTGATTAGATCCTGGCGCAAGGCCTGGGGATCCCCGCCCTCTAGAATAGCAAAAATATACCTCAGGTTACCCCCTAGTTCGGCTGTTCTCTCGGCTAGCTGAACCTCGAAACCCTGCTCCGCCAGTGACAGGGCAGCGGTCAATCCAGCCAGGCCGCCACCAATAACCAGTGCTTGGTGTTCGACATTCTGAGAGACAAGGTGCAAAGGTTCTTGGGTTCTAACCCTTTCTAAAGCGATAGAAACCAGGGTTTTAGCTTTTTCCATTGCCTGTTTCTTGTGGTCTGGATTAATCGAGGAAAGCTGCTCCCGAAAATCTACCAACTCTAGAAGAGAGGGGTTTAGCCCCACATCTCTCATTGCATCAATGAAAAGCTTCTCATAGGTGATGTCGGAACAGGCGGCAAAGACCACACGATTGACTTCGTGCTCCTTTATTTTTCCCTTCACTTGTTCCAAGGTATCTTTTTGGCAAAGGTAGGGAATATGTTCAACATAAAATACACCGGGGAGACCTTTTGCGAAATCAAGCATCTCCTCCATATCTATCGCTGATGCGATCTCCTCACCACAAGTGCAGAGGAAAATGGCAGCCCGTGCCTCCGTCTCGCTAAGGTCCAGCTCTTCAGGATAGTCTTTCGTGGTTATCAACTGACCACGCTGGGAGGAAAGCAGTTCGGAGACCTGACACGCTGCAGCGCTAGCTTCCACCAGGGTATCAGCGATGTCTTTGGGAGCAGAGGCAGAGCCGCATACGAATACACCCTCTTTGGAGGTTTTGACAGGGGAAAGCTCCTGTGTTTTACAAAAACCCCATTTATTGAGTTCTATACTCAAGATTTCGCCTAGCTCAATGAAACGAGGCGATGGGGTCTGACCAACAGATAGCACCACTAGGTCGAACTCCCGTCTCTCAGACCCACCATCCTCACCTATGGCGGTGAAAAACAGATTCTTGGTGGTGGGGTCTTGCTTCAGCGTGGGGATGCGGCATCGGGTGAACTTGACTCCAAATTCCTATTTTGCCTGCTCATAATAGCGGTAATAGCCTTTGCCAAAGGCTCTCAGATCCATATAGAAGATCTCAGTATCAAGCTCAGGATTGTTCTCCTTAGCCAGTACTGCCTCTTTGAGGGCATACATGCAGCAAGCTGAGGAACAATAATCTCTTTCCCTAGTCCTGGAGCCGATGCATTGCAGGAATGCTATGGACCTGGGAGGCTGGTTGTCGGATGGTCGGAGGATTTCTCCTCCGGTAGGGCCACTGGCGCTAAGCATTCGCTCGAACTGGATGCTGGTTATCACATTGGGATGGCGTTTGTAACCGTACTGACTCCAGGGTCGAGGATTGAATTCCTCAAAGCCAGCGCTCAGGACGATGGCGCCTACGTCAAGCTTCCTTGTCTCCTCTTCCTGTGACAGGTCTATGGCATCAGTGGGGCATTTCTCCACACAAGCACCGCATTTGGTGCACGAGTCCCAATCAATGGCATAGCCACTGGATATTGCCAGGGGATTGCGAAGGTAGATCGCTTTTCGGTTTTCTAGCCCTTCGTTAAACTCGCTGGGTACCTCCACGGGACAAACCTGGGCGCAAAGGTCACAGCCTACGCAAAGCTCCTCCCTCACCCCTCGGGGCTTAATACTCAAAGTGGCCTGGAAATCGCCAGCGTCACCATCTACTCGGCCCATAGTGGATAGCGGTAAGAGTTCGATATTAGGGTGATACAGTCCGCGGCGGAGGCAAAACTGGGATGATTCATCCCTGGAGAAAATGGGCAGTATCTTGCACATCCCACAGTGATTATCGGGAAACCATCTATCCAATTGGGCGAGTGTGCCCCCTATAAACGGGCTTTGGTCGGCTAGATAGACCTTGAACCCAGACTCGGCGAGATCTAAGGAGCATTTAATGCCACCGATCCCAGCACCGATAATAAGCACAGCTCCTACCATCTATACATATGCTCCTGTAGCTACATCGATCATTTCAAAAAACTGCCTGGCATTCCAGTTCTTGTGTCGCATTGCCCCTGAGGGGCAGGATGCAATGCAAGCACCGCAGCTCTCGCAGACCGCCTCATTGACCTCAGCTACTCTCTTTATTGGGTTGATCTCTATGGCGTGATAGGTACAGACGGAGGCGCAAATCCCACACCCGCTGCAAACCTCCTCATCGGGCCAGGCCACCGTAGGTTCGTGAAGCAATTCCTTCCTGGAGAACAGGGAGAGCACTTTACTGGCTGCTCCGCAGGTTGAGGATATTGTATCTGGTATGTCCCTCGGCCACTGGACGGTGCCGGCCAGATAGATACCGGTTGTCAGTGTTTCCACCGGCCTGAGCTTGGGATGGGCTTCAGTTAGGAAGCCTATAGCATCGACGGTAACATTCAGCTTCCTTGCCAGCGCGATAGCATCCTCTCTTGGCGTCATAGCTGTAGCCATGATTACAAGGTCAGCGGAAATTTCAACGCTTTTGCCACTCAGGGTATCTGACCCCCAGACCTTGATCTTATCTCCATCTCTGAAGAGCTTGGATACCCTCCCTCTCAGGTACAATACCCGCTCCTCCTCCATGGCGCTTTTGACGAATTCTTCGTATCCCTTTGAATCAGACCTGATATCCATGTAGAAGACATAGGCCTGTCCGTCGGGCACCGCCCGGCTATAA
Organism: Dehalococcoidia bacterium; assembly: GCA_030667555.1. Lineage (GTDB taxonomy): Bacteria > Chloroflexota > Dehalococcoidia > E44-bin15 > E44-bin15 > DAOUVR01. The sequence goes on along the minus strand of DAOUVR010000076.1, from coordinate 2,047 downwards.
AGCACCGCTTGTTTGGCAATGTACATGCAGCAAACCCTGGAGCAATAGGTGAAGCCGTGCTCCGGGTCACGTGAGCCACAGCAGGAGATGAACACTATCTGCTTGGGGACCTTGCCATCCGATGGCCTTCGTATATCGCCTCCGGTGGGACCCGAGGGGGAGAGTATCCTCTCGAACTGGAGCCCATCGATAACGTCGGGGTCCGATTCATATTCGGGGATATTCTTTTTGTCCCAGAGTTCATATCCCGTAGCCACAACGATGGCCCCCACCGTCTCCTCCACAGTGGTTTCTTGCTGAAGGAAGTCGATGGCTTTTGTGGGGCAAATCTCCTCGCAAGCGTGGCACTCATCACCATTCAAATGCAGGCAGTTTCCCGGGTCGATAAGCACCTTTTGGTACATCGTTTCCGGTGGTGTGATGTAGATAGCTTTCCTCTCGGCGAGCCCGCGGTCAAACTCAGAGGGGCAGGTAACAGGGCATTTTTCTAAGCAGAGCCCGCAATTATTGCACTTTTCCTCATCTACATAGGAAGGCTTTATCTTAATCTTTACCGCGAAATTGCCTACATAGCCTGAGACCTCATCAATCTCTGCGCTGGTATAGATTTTTATTTGAGAATGTGAGATCATTTCAGCTATCATGGGGGCCATAAGGCACGGCACGCGATCAAGGGTGGGGAAGGTTCCTGCTAGCTGTGCAGCATGTCCTCCTATATAGGGTAGTTTTTCCACCACGATTGTCTCATAACCAGCGCTGGCGATTTCAAGCGCTGCTGTTATGCCAGCGATCCCTCCCCCGATTACTAGCGCTCTCTTGTGAAGGGGAACAACCATGGGGGTCAGCTCCATATTTCGCTTCAGCTTCTCAATTGCCATCTTGACAATGGATATGGCCTTTTTAGTGGCTAGCTCCTTCTCCTTTTCGTGAGGCCAACTGACATCCTCCCTGATATTGGCTATCTCAAGGAGATAAGGGTTCATACCCTCTTTAGCAACTACATTGCGGAAGGTCTTCTCATGCATTAGGGGGGAGCAATTGGACATCACGACGCCGGTGAGGTTTTGTTCTCTTATTGTCGTCCTCACCAGGTCTTGCCCGGGGTCGGAGCACATGTAGATGTAGTTCTCAGCATAGACGACGTCAGGATAATCCTTGACCGCCTCCACAACCTGCTCCACATCTACAGTGCCTGCGATGTTCATCCCGCAGTGACAAACGAAAACACCGATTCTTTTCTCCATTAGCTTGTTACAGCCTCTTCCAATATGACTTCATCTTGAGCGAACAGTGCCAGAACCTTGCTCGCTGCCCCACCTCCTTGAGCCACTGTATCCTGGATATCTTTTGGTCCCTGACAGCAGCCAGCGAGGAAGATGCCAGGCACCGAGGTCTCCAGAGGGTGAAGCTTGGGATGAAGCTCAACCATAAATCCGTGTTCGTCGGTGGCGAGACCCAGTTTGGCGGCAAGCTCTTTGGCTCCATCGCTGGGCAGCATCGCCATGCCCAGGACTACAAGATCAACAGCCATCTCTATTCTCTTTCCGATTAATGTATCTGACCCCCAGACCTTAATCTTATCGCCATCCCGAAAAATTTTAGATACTTTGCCTCTGAGATAGAGGACGCCATCCTCTTCGACTGCTCTCTGAACGAACTCTTCGTATCCCTTACCTGTGGTACGAATATCTATGTAGAAGATGAATGCTTGACCGTCGTGAACCACGTGCTTGTAGAGGAGTGCCATCTTCACCAGGTACATGCAGCACACCCTGGAGCAATAAGGGACACCATGTTCCGGGTCACGCGAGCCGCAACAGGAGATGAATGCTATTGTCTTGGGCTCCCTGCCATCGGATGGCCTTATGACTTTGCCTGCGGTAGGGCCTGCGGGACAAAGGATGCGCTCGAACTCAATTCCCTCGAGGATGTCGGGGTCCAGGTCGTATTCTTTGATCGCACTCTTGGGCATGAGGTCAAAACCTGAAGCTACAACGATTGCTCCAACTTCTATTTCTAAGAAGCTGTCTTGCTGGTCGAAGTCAAT
>DAOUVR010000147.1 GCA_030667555.1 Dehalococcoidia bacterium | reverse complement strand
GGCAGCTACAAATATGATGATGAAGGTGTGCCGGCAACCAGGACCCACCTTATCAAGGAGGGCGTCCTTGTGGGCCGGCTCCACTCCCGGGAAACTGCTGAGAAAATGGGCGAAAAACCTACAGGAAATGCCCGGGCTATCAGCTATCGCTATCCACCCATCGTACGTATGACCAATACCTTCATCGAGCCCCGGAATATCTCCTTCGACGAAATAATCAGCGACATCAAGGAGGGAGTGTACGCGAAGAACTGGTACGGCGGAATGACCAGTATGGAGATGTTCACCTTTTCCGCCGGCGAGGCCTACATGATCAGAAACGGCAAGATTGCCGAGCTGCTCCGGCCGGTAATGCTCACCGGCAATATATTTACTACTCTAGAGAATATCGATGCCATCGGCGATGACCTGGACATGAATCAGGGGGGTGGTTGTGGCAAAGGTGCCCAATCACCTCTTCCCGTATCCAACGGCAGCCCACATATACGGATTCGCAAATGCGTGGTGGGAGGGAAGTAGTTGGAAAACATCCTGGCACTGGCGAAAAAGGTTGCTCAGGAGGCAGAGGTCTTTCTAGTGACGACAAAGTCGACCCCTGTAGTCTTTGAAGCTAACCGCCTGAAGATGCTGGAAACCAAGGAAAGTGTATCGGTCTCGCTGCGCATTATTAAGGATGGCAAGATAGGTTTCTCATCCACAACAAGGCTCGATGATCCCCAAATGCTGGTGGATATGGCAGTAGAGACCGCCGAATTTGGCGCGTCGGCAAAATTTGTGTTGCCATCTAAGGAAGCTTATCCCCAAATCGAAGTCCACGACCCCGAAACTGAGAAAGTGGAAATTGAGGATATGGTCGAGCTCGGCGAATCGTTGATCGCCAAGGTGCGAAGCCACACTCCGGAGCTGGTTTGCGAGGCTGGCGTTACCAAGAGCTTAATCACTGTAGACATCTTGAACTCCAGAGGTGGGCAGTCAAGCTACCGCATGAGTGCCTTCGCCATAGGCATCGAAGGGACTCTGATCCGCGATACGGATATGCTCTTCGTCGGTGAGATGGATAGCTCCTGTCGCCCGCTAAGAGAGTTTGAGCCTTTGGCAGACTCAGTTATTGAGCAGCTTGAGCGGGCAAAACGCACCGCCTCGGTATCAACAGGGCAATTGCCGGTGATTTTAACCCCCAAGGGAGTGAGAAGTGCCCTGTTCGCCCCCCTGGCGGTCGCTTTCAATGGCAAGATGGTTGTAGAGGGGGCGTCCCCCCTGGTGGGCAAACAAGGGGAACAGCTCTTTGACGACAGGTTATCGTTATGGGACGATGCCACCATCGACTACCGCCCCGCTAGCCGCCCCTGTGATGATGAAGGGGTACCTAGCCAGAGGACAGCTCTTATTGAAAAAGGGGTGGTGGCAAACTTTCTCTACGACCTGCAAACCGCCGCCCACGCCGGCGCCGAGAGCACAGGTAGCGCCAGCAGGGGTCGGGGAAGTATGCCTTCACCATCAATAAGTGCCATGGTATTTGAACAGGGGGACACCAGCTTTGAGGAGATGCTACGAGACATAAAAGAAGGGTTAGTTATTGAGGAACTAATCGGGGCGGGTCAGGGTAATGTCTTGGGCGGTGACTTCAGCGGGAATGTGCTGCTGGGATATAAGGTGGAGAATGGGGAGATCGTGGGGCGGGTAAAGGATACAATGATTTCAGGAAATGTTTACGAGGCCCTCAAGGAGCTTATTGCCGTCGGGCACGAGGCTAAATGGGTTGGCAGTTCATTGAAGGCGCCTGCTATCTATTTGGCCGGTTTGTCAGTGGTCAGCAGAACATGAATACGGAGGTATCCCTTTGTCGTTAGAGAGGTACTTCGCTGAGATCAGCGATAGTGAAAAACCTCTGGTTATCTCAAAGCTTGCCAACCTGTCAACCCTTTCATCCGAAGAGTTAAGCTTATTCATTGAGACGTGGGTTAAGATGGATGCGGAGAGACAGAGGCAGATCGTGGGTCACCTCGTTGAACTGGCCGAAGAGAACCCCAATCTGAATTTCGATGACATCTTTATTGCCTCTCTCCACTACCCCGACGAGACGGTCAGGATAAAGTCTATCGACGGCTTGTGGGAGTGTGAGAGTTGCTCCCTAATTGACTCCTTTATCACCCTGCTCAAAGAGGATAGCAAGGAATCGGTACGCGCTGCTGCTGCAATGGCATTGGGCAAGTTTGCCATGCTTGCTGAACTGGGGAAATTACGCCCTGAACACAGCCAAAAGGTGGAAAGTGCGCTGTTTGCCATTATCGATGACCAGGATGAGCAGGTTGAGGTGGTGAGGCGTGCCATAGAGGCGATAGCACCCCTCAGCCTGCCAAGGGTGAAGGAGATCATCCAGCAAGCCTACAACAGCGATGATGACGACATGCGAGTAAGCGCTATTTACGCCATGGGCAAGAATAGCGACCCGGCCTGGCTTCCCACGCTGTTGAGGGAACTTGGTAGCGCAGATACGGAGATGCGCTATGAAGCCGCAGATGCCTGCGGAGAGCTTGGAGAGGAGGACGCGGTGACCCACCTAAGCAGGCTTATCCACGACCTTGATAGTCAGGTCTGCCTCTCCGCTCTAGCAGCACTGGGGAAGATCAGGGGCAGCGAGGCTGACGATATACTGCAAGAATGCCTTACTCACTCCGACGAGCATATTCGTCAAGCAGCGGCGGAAGCCCTGGAAGAACTCGACTTCGAAAAGGACCCATTGTCTTTCAAAACTCTTTAGATGAGTGTTCTTATGCTGAAGGGAAAGAAGGTAATGCTCAGGGAAAAGAGGTGGGAGGATGTCACCAACGACTATACCTGGCGGAGCGACGATGAGCTTGCTCGCCTCGATGCCGCCGAGCCTCTAAAGATACCCTACACGGAGTATCTTTTTGAACACGCCACTGAGTTGAGTAGTCCAAGTGAGCGACGACTTCGCTTTGCTATAGAGAGCTTAGACGGTAAGCACATAGGCAATTGTATGTACTATGACATCGATAAAAAGAAGGGCCAGGCGGAATTAGGCATAATGATCGGCGACCGTAACTACTGGGAGCAAGGTTATGGCACCGACGCTGTGACCGTTCTCTTAGACAATATCTTCAGCGCAACGAGCCTCAACAGAGTCTATCTCAAAACCCTCAACTGGAACGTCAGAGCGCAGGCTTGCTTTCAGAAATGCGGCTTTGTCCCCTGTGGGCAAGTGAAAAAGCGCAACAACAACTTCGTTACGATGGAGCTAACGCGAAACAATTGGGAGAGGCGAAATTTCGCCTCTCCCAATAACAACCCACCAAATCCCTAAAGGCCCTCTATTCCTTTGGCGCTGCCGGTGGTGATGGATTCTCCAAGCCCATTGCCAATGACTTCGGTATCAGGGCACAGAGCTCATCGACGGTCCACATACCCTCTTTGAAGATGGAACGGAAGTTCTCTGGCTCTGTATAGAGGCCTAT
>DAOUVR010000058.1 GCA_030667555.1 Dehalococcoidia bacterium | reverse complement strand
GACAGTGGGCTCGATCGATGTAAAGTCGAGCCCTGCAGGGGCTACAGTTTACGTCGATGGGACAGATACGGGCAATATCACCCCTTTCGTCATCACTGACATTGATGAAGGTGACCATACAATAAAGCTCAGTAAAGAACTCTGTAAGGACCGTGAAGAAACGGTTACCGTAGCCGCAGGCGAGACCACCTATATCAACTGGGAGCTTGACCCCGCTCTACCCCAGACAGTGACTGTCCAGCCCGATGCTGCTGAGGGTAAGGATGCATGGGTGATGGATGTAAACCCGGGAGTCAATTTTGGAGATGTAAGTGCTTTGGAAGTCGGCAACGACGGGGGCATGAAATTGCGAACCTATATACGGTTCAACCTGCCGCTGGAGATTCCAGCGACCGCGGTAGTGACCGAAGTCGAACTAGGTCTGTGGTACTTTGGTACGTCGTCGCCGGCCGTAACAACCATCAACGCCTACCAGGTCACCGGAGCCTGGGCGGAAAACACCATAACCTGGGATGACCAGCCAGCGCATAGTCCTGCTGTCCATGCTGGCACCTCGCTTCCAGCCGTGGAGGCAAATGACTTCGTATTTTGGCAGCTAGAGGCTGAACTAGTTGAAGGCTGGATCGACGGGACTGTTCCCAATCACGGTCTAGTGCTGATTGATGATGATGAAGATACAATGGGTGCATTGAAGATCTTCTGGTCTTCAGAGGGTGGCCCACCCAACATGGAGCCCAAAATGACGATTACCTATTATGACCCGGCTCCATAGGCTGTTTGGTTGGCTGTTCTTGTGTGGCGCCCTGGTTTCGCTGTCAAGGTCTTTGCATTGCTAAGGCATAATCCATGTAGATTGTAGGAGGTACAAGGTCTATGAGATTAACTAAGTGGGGTCACTGGGCGGTTCTAGTACTCGTCGGGGTGGCGTTGCTCCTTGCTGGCGCCTGTGCGCGCGGCAATAGTCCCCCGCAGATTATCAGCGTCAGCGCTGACCCTGTAAATTTAGCCCCTGGAGAGATCTCTACTCTGACCTGCGTCGCCAGCGATCCAGACGGTGACACCCTTACGTATAGCTGGAGATACAGCGGTCCCTGTGAGGCAGCTATCTTGGAAACAGGTAGTACGGTTGACTGGACAGTGGCCGGTGCTTTGGGGACATATACTGTTACTGTTACCGTTAATGATGGCAAAGGGGGAACAGCCGAAGGAAGTTGCTACGTCACCGTTGCTGTTGTGCTGACCGTGGGCACGCTCGATGTAAAGTCGAGCCCGGCAGGGGCGACGGTCTATATCGATGGGACAGATACGGGGAATATAACCCCTTACGTAATCACCGGTGTAGATGAAGGTGACCATACAATAAAGTTTGCGCTAACTGAGCATAAAAATAAGGTTGGAACGGTAACGGTTAGTGCAGGCGAGACCACCTATATCAACTGGGAGCTCGACCCTGCTCTACCCCAGACAGTGACTGTCCAGCCCGATGCTGCTGAGGGTAAGGATGCACCGGTCATAAGCACAGATCCAACAACCAACATGGGAAGTCTGGAATTACTAGTCGTAGGCGACGATGGCATCAATAAGGCGAGAACGTATATACGTTTCAGCTTGCCAGGGATTCCGGTGACTGCGGTCGTGACCTCAGTTGACCTGCTGCTGTGGTACGGGGACAGTTCGGACGCGGTCGCGACAACTGTTGATGCCTACCAGGTGACCGAAGCATGGGCCGAGAACACTATTACGTGGGATGACCAGCCTGTCCATAGCCCTGCTGCATGCGGCAGCAGCTTATTGCCGGACATCGAAACAAACGATTTCGTAGCATGGGAAATTGAGACGGGGCTCATTGAAGGATGGGTCGACGGGTCTATAGCCAACCACGGGTTTGTGCTGATAGATGCCGATGAAGACATATCGGGTGCCCTTAAATTATTTCTATCCTCAGATCATGTGACCGTTGACCGCCACCCCAAGCTGGTGATCACATACTATGACCCGGCTCCATAGGAGATATGGTGGAGAAGGGCTGGGGGCTTACTTTATTCCCCAGCCCTTTTTCTTTTTGGATCGGCTTCATAAGCCCTTTTACGGGCTATTCACCTGTGGCTTTGGTTTCTCCTGGCGGCGGCTAGCGTTGCCAGGTCAGCTAGATTGGGATGAGTTGTAGCAGGTTTTGCGAGAAGGGTGGATAAGCTCAATGAAATTGCACAAATGGAGTCCGTGGGCGATTTCAATATTGCTTGGAACAGCCCTGCTTTTGCATGGTGCTTGCGTGTGCGACGGTTGCGAACCCGGAGAACCTCAACTAACCACAGAAACAATACAGCCCGGTGACGCCGATGGCAAAGATACTTATGTTTATTTTGACAACCCCGGCAATACTCATGGCTCTGAGGCGTTCGTGTTTGCCGGCGCAGGGATTGGGAATGAGATTTGCAGGTCATACCTCCAGTTCGACCTCAGCGCAATTCCCACTACTGCAGTGGTAACCACGGCTGAACTTGGACTATACTATCTCAATTCTGTCGGCACAGGACACACACCGATCGGAGCCTATAGGGTCACCAGCAGTTGGGATGAAGGCGCCATGAACTGGCATAGTCAGCCTGAGAGCGTGACGACACCGGAGGATATCAATACTGTGCCTGCTGCTGTAACACTCGATTGTGAATACTGGTGTATTAATGACCTTGTTCAAGGTTGGGTCAATGGCTCCATTGAGAATCATGGGGTATTACTGAAGGATAACGATGAGGCCATGGAAAAGGCATATAAGGCTTTCTATTCTTCAGATTGGGGCACCGCTGCCCAGCGCCCCAATCTGGTGGTTACCTATTATGAGCCCTAGGCCATAGTGGGTAGGGCTGGAGGGATAACTTCGTTCGCCAGCCGTTATTTCTTTTCGCACTTGATGTTCTGGGTAATGTATCTTGTCCCTCCTTGCGCAGGCAATTTAGGCTATGATTTCTATAGTCTTGTAATGGTGCACTGAGGCAAGGCCGAGAAGGGAATGATGCTCAGTAGCGAGTTGGTGGGGAGCATCGGCATAGAAAACCATTCTAATGAAAAGTACCACCTATGATCCGATTCAGATAAGTGGGTGACGTCTTCTCGTCATTGCCAGGCTTGTCCCCAACGAAGTTACCTGTCCCAGTAGAGGCGTTCAGTTGAACGCCCCTACCTGCGCCATTGTTTTCGAGGCGAACGGAACAAAACGGAGGAGTCTAGAGGGTTCTACCCTATGGCAGGGGTCTGGGGGTGTCCCCCAGATATGCATCTCAAGCCAGTAGGTGGGTCAAGACGACAGAGAGCCTGAGAAGCAACCATGACTGAAAGGGAGTGAAGCGGCACTAATAACATGAACGAGTACATTTAAGTTTTTAGCGCTTTCTGGTATAATACGTGAGTAGAGAGAGGTGTGGCGAGTAATGGGTTCAAAGTTTCCTAGCAAGTGGATAATTTGGATAGTGGTTATTGTGGCGGCGGGAGCGATTTTCTTCGCTTTGTTCATGCGCTCTCCAGGGGTGGCGACTGGGTCCCTTGACGATCTGGTAACGCTGACGACAACGGGCTCTGTGCAGCTAGCAGACGATACGCTAATTGAGGGCAACATCGACCGGATTGTACAACAGGGGCAGACCCTTACTGCGATGGCTGGCGATACATCGGTATTGAAGTCGGGTTTTTATGGGAGCACCCATGAGTTGGAGGAAAATTTAGAGGGGCGTGGGGTCGATTGGAGTAAGGTAAAGCTGGACTATCAGCCGCCGAGTGGATTTGACTGGAGCATTTTACTTACTACCCTCCTGCCCTTGCTATTCTTTATCGGATTGATATGGTTCATCTTCAGCCGAGCGCGAGGGGCTGGTAATCAAGCTCTCAGCTTTGGGCGGAGCAAGGCTCGTCTTTTTCCCAGCACACAACCAACTGTTACATTCGATGATGTTGCCGGAATAGATGAGCCGACGCAGGAGCTCCAGGAGGTGGTGGAGTTTCTCAAGACACCTGAGAAGTTCTCCGCTCTAGGGGCTAGAATTCCTCGCGGTGTGCTCTTGGTAGGCGCCCCAGGCACGGGGAAGACTCTGTTGAGTCGTGCGGTCGCCGGTGAGGCTGGTGTCCCCTTCTTCTCCATAAGTGGTAGCGAGTTTGTGGAGATGTTTGTCGGCGTGGGGGCCTCCAGAGTGAGGGACCTCTTCGAGCAGGCCAAGCGCAATAGCCCTTGTATTGTTTTTATCGATGAGATAGACGCTGTGGGACGTCATCGGGGAGCTGGGATAGGCGGCGGTCATGATGAAAGGGAGCAGACCTTGAATCAGATCCTGGTGGAGATGGATGGTTTTGATTCCTCTACCAATGTCATTGTTCTTTCGGCGACTAACCGCCCTGACATCCTGGATCCGGCGCTACTGCGGCCCGGTCGCTTTGACCGCCAAGTAGTGCTCGACCGCCCCGATATTAAGGGACGCAAGGCAATTCTGGAGGTGCATAGCAAGGACAAGCCTTTGGACGAGTCGGCTAGCCTGGAGACTGTTGCTAAGCAGACGCCGGGCTTTTCTGGCGCTGATCTTGCTAACCTGGTAAACGAGGCGGCTATCCTTACAGCGAGACGTGGTAAGAAGACAATTGGCCTGCTCGAGCTGGAGGAGTCCATAGACCGGGTGATCGCTGGTCCTGAGAGGAGAAGCAGGATCATCAACCCTAAAGAGAAGGAGATTACCGCTCACCATGAGGCAGGGCATGCCCTTGTGGCAAAGATGCTGCCCAATGCCGACCCGGTACATAAGGTCTCGATAATCGCTCGTGGCACGATGGGAGGCTATACTCGCCTGCTGCCCACCGAGGATCGCTATCTGTGGACCCGGTCTCAGTTCAATGCCATGCTGGCTACCATGCTCGCCGGGCATGCATCTGAGGACATGATCTTTGGCGAAATGACCACTGGAAGCGAGAGTGACATCGAACAGGCAACCAAGATCGCCCGCGGGATGGTCATGGAATATGGGATGAGCGAGAAGTTGGGCCCTCGTACCTTCGGGCGAAGGGAGGAATTGGTCTTCCTGGGCCGCGAGGTGTCGGAGCAGAAGGACTACAGCGAGAAGACTGCCGAGGAGATCGATAAGGAGGTTCAGAAGCTCATCCAGCATGCCTATATCGTTGCCAAGGAGATCCTCACCCAGAACAGGGCGAAGTTGGTGCAGTTGGCGGAGGCGTTGATAGCCATTGAGACTATAGAGGGTGAGGAGCTAGAGGAGCTTTTTAACAAGCCTGTCGAAGAGGCTGCACCAGATGGAGAGCATGTTTGAGGTAACTGAAAATCCCATCCTTGCCGAACTTGTTATAAATCGAGTGAAACGAGATACTAACGGCGCCACCGTGACCTTTATCGGGTCGCTGAGGGGCTATTCTTCTGGCGGCAACAGGGTTCTTTACGCCGAATGTAACAGCGACAAGAAAATGTCGGAGCAGCAACTTCGGGATGTTGGTGAGGAGATACGTACCAGGTGGCAGCTTGAGGATGTGTCCATCTGTCACAGGGTAGGCAGGATCGAGGTCGGGGAGACCATAGCTGTCGTTGCCATTGCCGCTCCTCATCGTCAGGAGGCCTTTGACGCTTGTCAATATGCCGTCGACCGATTCAAAGAGTTCATGGTGCTGCGAGAGGTCTTGGAAAACCAGTAAACAGAGCTTTCATTCCTCACTGCTGTCCTCAGTTTTATCGAAGCAAAGAGTTTCCTCCCCTTTTTGCATTCTCATCTCTATTTGAAAAGCTCTCAGGATAGAAGGCGGAAAAGCGAGGCTACCAGCCAGCCGATGGCGCCACATATGGGGAAGGTCAAGATCCAGGCTAGTACGATAGTTCCAGCGATACCCCAGCGCACCGCGGATAGGCGTTTTGTGGTTCCCACACCCATTATCGCCGAGCTTATACAGTGGGTGGTGCTCACCGGGATGCCCAGGGACGAGGCGACCTCGACTACTGCGGCAGCCGCGCTCTCGGCGGCAAAGCCATGAACGGGACGGAGGGCGGTAATCCTCATGCCTAGTGTCCTGATCACACGCCAGCCGCCGGTGGCGGTGCCCAAGGCGATGGCAGATGCCGAAAGAGCTATCGCCCAGAAAGGCACATGAAACTCGCCACCAGTATGGATCATCAATGCCATGGCGATTATGCCTATGGGCATCTGACCGTCGTTTTTGCCATGGCTATAAGCCATAAAGGCGGCGGAGAGGATTTGCAGCCTGCTGAAGATACCCTCTACCTTCAGCGGTGCGGTGCGGCGCAATATCCACATCAAGGAGATCATCACCAGTAGCCCGCCAGCGAAGCCGAGCGCTGGGGCAACAGCCACCGCTGAGAGTAATATCCCAAAACTGCCCCAGACAATAATGCTGGTGGTCCCCGCTGTGGCAATGCCAGCTCCAATGAGACCGGCGACAAAGCTGTGGCTTATGCTTACAGGCAGGCCTAGGCGCGTTGCAATGAGACCCCAGGTAATCACCGCAGTTAGAGCGGCAAGCATGACCTCATAACTAAGAACATTTGGGTCGATGATGCCTTTACCGATGGTGATGGCTACTGCGAGGCCAGTGGCCGCACCGGCGAAGTTCAGAATTGCGGCCATGACTACAGCGCGGATGGGGGAGAGAACCCGGGTGCCAATTACGGTGGCAATAGCATTAGCGGCGTCGTTGAAGCCGTTGATAACAGCAAAGCCGACGGCAAGAACAATGACCAAAACAAACAGGGTAGGCTCAGGCACGCTTGATCATTACCCCTTCGAGGATATCGGCGATATCCTCGCATCTGTCGACGGCGTCCTCCATGTGTTCATAT
>DAOUVR010000093.1 GCA_030667555.1 Dehalococcoidia bacterium | reverse complement strand
TCACGTCATGGAAGCTGGCAACACCTGAAGTCGATGGGCTAACCTTTAGGGGAGGTAGTCGCCGAAGGTGGGGCTGGTGACTGGGACGAAGTCGTAACAAGGTAGCTGTAGCGGAAGCTGCGGCTGGATCACCTCCTTTCTAGGGAGAATAGTCGCCTAAGGCGACCATCTCCTAGGTCGGTCAGTGGTACATGCCACTGTTGTTCACGGTTACAACTTCCTTCCACTATCCAGGGGTTAAGGTGTTTTTGGAAAGCACTATACTTCCCCTAACTGGCCACTTACGGGCCTGTACCTCAGTGGATAGAGGGGCCCTTTGCTAAAGGGAACGTCGCGGGCTCGAGTCCCGCCAGGCGGGCCATTAGCTCAGCAGGTTAGAGCGCAGTCCTGATAAGACTGAGGTCCCTGGTTCGAGTCCAGGATGGCCCACCACGCGATTCCTCAGACACTACCTGTTTTTCTTCCATTTATCTCGATTGACCAAGCCAATTGTAAAATATAGTATCCCCATGGCAAGAAGTGGCATACCAATAATGAATGGTATGTCTAATACATAGAAGACAATTGTGGAGACAATACCCACGGGAACCCAGGCAATTCCCATTACAAAGAAGGCACGATAATTCGGTTCTTCGAATGCCCCTTCCTTTTTCTTCTTCCAAGCGATTAGTGCGATGAGTACTCCTAGTGCTATTAGTATGGCTAGAGTTGCTGCAAGAATCACAATAACCATCCGCTCATTCTCACTTTCAGCCTGAGGTTCTATGAGGGGCCACCGAAAGTCTAGTTCGCTTTGGGCTTACATATTCAGTAGTCTCTGCCTTATCCTATCCGCAATCTAATTTCATCGGGAGTAACGTTCTCTACATAGATATTGACGCCGTCTATTGTTATTTCACTTTTCACCCTTGGATAAAAAAGGTTCCAGGCAAATCCCAGATACGGAAATTGCTCTTTTCTTTGCACGATGGAATACACGCTGTCAGATAGCATACCCGCATAGACAATACGGTCTTTACCTAGCTTCAAGTGAAAACCAGCACCCACAGATAATACAACTGACCTATCCATTGCTACCTCCTATTGAGCAGACGAAGCTCTCTGGAATTATAGTCAGCACTACGAAAGGAAGTCCAGTGGTGAAGATCTGATCACTCTTTGGCTGTCACGCAAGGCAACCATACAAGAACAGTACAATTCAGGGGGAATCTCAAGTGAAGAGTTCAAGGGTATGGTTCATGAGCAAAGTCCAAGTGAAACGTTCAATGGAGGAAGAGGTAAGAGTGGTAGCAGATGTCCCGTCGAAAAGAACGCAGATAGTTAGTCTATCTCTGAGGGAAATAGTCGTGGTAATAGTATCGCCATAACCGCGTGAATCAGCATCTTCACACACTGGAGAAACGCTTTGTGGAAGCGAGGCTAAACAAAGCACAGAAGGGAACTTTTTGGGGTCTGGATACGTCTTTACTTATAGAGTAGGGCACATTTGACTTCCACCGACACTACTAATAGGAGGTAGCTACCATGAAAAGGATATTCTTGAGTTTGTTGGCCGTGATACTACTGCTGAGCCTGGTGGGTTGTTGTGTTGAAGGGGCGCAGATAGGTATGGCACTATCGGATAAGCACCGGGAGATTTCACCCGATATCAGCACCTCGGATCTTACGGCTCTGGTTGACGGAAACAGTGCGTTTGCTTTCGATCTCTATCAAGCCCTCAGTGACCAGGAGGGAAACCTGTTCTACTCTCCTTACAGCATCTCCCTCGCGCTGGCCATGACCTACGCCGGCGCTCGCGGTGAAACCGAACAGCAGATGGCAAATACCCTCCAATTCACATTGCCCCAAGATCGGTTACACCCCGCATTCAACGGCCTGGACCTGGAACTCGCCAGTCGCGGCGAGGGTGCTGCGGGGAAAGACGAAAAGGGGTTCCGGCTGAACATCGTCAATGCGATTTGGGGACAAAAGGACTACGAATTCCTTGCTGAATTTCTCGATGTCCTGGCGGAGAACTACGGGGCAGGGCTGAGGCTACTCGATTTCGTCAACTCCCCGGAGGAGTCCCGCATCACCATAAACGACTGGGTCAGCGACCAGACGGAAGGCAGGATAGAGGACCTGATTCCACAAGGTGTCGTCGACGCCTTGACACGGCTCGTCCTCACCAACGCCATCTACTTCAATGCAGCGTGGCTCAATCCCTTCAACGAGGAATTGACCGGTGATGGCACTTTCCATCTGCTTGACGGGACTGAGGTGACTGTGCCGATGATGATGCAAACTGAGTCATTGGGCTACGCAGAGGGAGACGGGTATCAGGTGGTGGAACTGCCATACGATGGCGACGAACTGTCGATGGTCATCTTCCTTCCTGAGACGAATCGGTTTGAGGAGTTTGAAGACTCGTTGGATGCTGCCGGCGTAAGTGGCATGGTGCAGGATGTGGAGTACAGGGAGGTCGCTCTGACCATGCCGACATTCGAATTCGAATCGGAGTTCAGCCTGGCCGAGACCCTGGCTGCGATGGGCATGCCCATTGCATTCTCAGCCGCAGCGGACTTCTCGGGTATGACTGGTAACCGCGATTTGACGATTGCAGAGGTCCTGCACAAGGCATTTGTCTCTGTCGATGAGGCAGGCACGGAAGCTGCAGCCGCCACCGCAGTGGTGATGAGGTTGACTGCGGCTCCAGAGGGGCTGGTCGAGGTCACGGTTGATCATCCTTTCATCTTTCTCATCCGTGACGTTGAGACCGGTGCCATTCTGTTTGTAGGACGCGTGGTAGACCCGAGCGCGTAGTCCGCTCGAGCGCTTCAGAGATAGCCATTGCACGAGAAGGTCATTTAGCGGTTCTAATCCCTCTAAGCGGGCTATTAGCTCAACAGTTTAGAGCGCAGTCCTGATAAGACTGAGGTCCCTGTTTCGAGTCCAGAATGGCCCACCACAGCAAGGAAGACATACCTCAAGACCTAATCGTACCGCACTGATTCCAATCAGGGCGAAGTTCATATATACTTCGTTTACCACATGCATGCCAGCACGCCACTGAAAGGAGAACGTAGATGAAGAAGTTCCTTTTCACCACGCTATTCTCCAATGATCTCGGCCTGCCTACACGCACCGTACCCATCGCCAGGGAGCTGGCAAAACGAGGGCACGAGATCGCCTTCTGCAGTCGGGCACCGGCACCCAGCCAGCTTATCGAGGAAGCAGGGTTTGACAACCTTACGCCCAACCTGCGGTTCATACCGACGATATGGCCGCCAAACACCACCGAGGTGTGGAACGTGGACCACTTCTCCGCCCTCACCGGAAACCTGGATGAGAACTGGGTGTGGGGCTGCTGTGAAGCCTTCATGGAGCTGGCAGCCGAATTCGGCGCGGATGTCATCGTGGACTCGTGGAACCTCTCTGCTTGCATTGCCGCCAGGGTGCTTGGTAAGCCCTTGGTGAGTGTCATTCAGGCCGATATGCATCCCGACAGCCGCGGCTTTATCTGGTGGAGAGAGCCACCGGCAGATGTGCCAACCCCCGTCCCGGCGGTGAACAAGGTGCTTTCTGAGTATGGCCTTCAACCTATCGGCAACACGGGAGAACTACACGTTGGTGATTTGACCCTGGTTGTTGGAATGCCGGAGACCGATCCCCTTCCCGAAAAAGCCGATGTCACCTACATCGGCCCGATCCTGTGGCAGAAGCCAGGGGCGAAGTTGCCCGACTGGGTCAACGCTCTGAGCCGGGAGAAGCCTGTCGTTTGGGTTTACAGCGGGAATCCCAGCTACGGGCCAGTCATCTCCTGGGCTGACTCTATCGTCGTTCTGCACGCCTGCATAGCGGCGCTGGCGGATGAAGATGTTCAGGTTGTCTTGACCACCGGGTATCACGTCTTGCCAGAGGAGTTCTCTTCCCTGCCGGCAAATTTCCACTATGAGTCCCATCTTCCCGGCCTGGCATTGGCAGAAAGGGCTGACTTGCTCATCCACCATGGGGGACAGGGGGCGTGCTTTACTGGACCTTACACCGGCACCCCGGCTGTCATCATACCCACCTATACCGAGCGTGAAAGCAATGCGCGGCGGATTGCCGCTGCGGGGGCTGGAGACTTTGTCCTGCCGGTTATGGGCGCTTCAGGGGAGAGGGAGGTGCCGGTGGAAGAACTGCGAGCCAAGATTAGAAAGGTGCTCTCCGACCCCTCTTTTACTGAAAATGCCAGGCGGCTCGGCGAAAAGATGAGGGCTTATGGGGGCGCTTCTGAAGCGGCACGCCTCATCGAAGACTTTGTAGCGCGGCCGTAACCGCTGGGCATCTTTATCGCACCCTGCCTCTGGCAAGCGATGCGAATATGCCCCCGAAGCAGAGAGCGGCAGAGATGATAAACGCTATTCTGACGCCACTGAGAAACTGCGGGTAGTATTCGGGCGTGATTTCCACTCTCCCGATAACCACGGCGAATATCAGCATGGCCAGCCCCATGCTGAGCATCTGTCCAAGCAGGCGCATCGTTGAAACTGTGCCCGCGGCTACGCCGTAGAATCTCCTTTCCACAGAACTCATAACTGCATTCATGTTAGGCGATGAGAAAAGGGCGAAGCCGAGACCAAGGACTACCAGGCCAGGTATGATGAAAACCAGGGTTGTCCCTTCGCCCAGAAAAGCGAATAGCACCAGCCCTGCAGTTGTTAATGTCATTCCCGCCGAAGCCACAATTCTCGGTTCAATCTTGTCTGAAAGCCTGCCGGCAAGAGGTGAGAAGATGGCCATCACCACCGGCTGAGCCACCAGAATGAAGCCGGCGTATTGCGGAGTGAATCCCTTTACGTACTGCAGGTAGAGGCTCAGAAGGAAAGTGACGGCGAAGGTGGCGCTGTAGTTTATCAAAGCCGCCAGGTTGGACATAGCGAAGACGGTGTTCCTTCTGAAAAGACTCATATTCACTACCGGGCTCTTCACCCTCATTTCCCACTTGACGAACGCCAGAATTCCCAAGAAACCCCCGGCAACCAGCCCTATGCCCAAGGTCGCCGGTAGCAGCGAGAAGCCGTACATTATCGCCACGATGGCGCCGCCGTACACGAGGGCGCCGACGAAGTCGAACCTCTCTCCTCTTGCTTCGGCCCACTCCCCTTTTAGCTTCCAGAGAACGAAAGCAATCATTATCACGCCGAGGGGGACGTGGGTAATGAAGACGCTTCT
>DAOUVR010000124.1 GCA_030667555.1 Dehalococcoidia bacterium | reverse complement strand
TGGCCTATCGCAAGATTGTCCTTCGCATGTGGTGGGACAACGAGCAGACCCCCAGCGTTGAAGTACCCCTTGGTGACTTCTTCTGCATCGGCAATTGCCTGCCTCGCCCGGTCAATTCATTGATGATGGCCGTCAATCCGGGGAGCCACGGTCGAGAGATGGCGGAGGGAGGACAAGTCTACACTAGCACATGGCGCGCTCCTCGACCGTCTTCGATACCGATAGTAGCCCGCATCCACAGGGCCAGGATTTCCAACGCTAGCCTATGGGGTGCCGCTGGTGGTCAATGGGGGCTTAAGGAACAAGACCACGATTGCCCCAACGACCATCATAGCCGCAAGAATCAGGAAAGCGCTGACATAGCTGCCGGTAGTGTCAAATATCCAGCCGGCAACGAACGGGCCAGCAAAAGAGCCAAGTATGGCAAAGGCATTTATGTAGCCCATTATTGCGCCGAAGGCCTTTGGCCCAAAATACTTAGCTCTCATAACCGCCTCAAGGGGAATGCGGAAACCGTAGGCTACGCCGTAGATTACCACGAATGTCCAGACCAAGGACATACCCGTTGCCTTCGAGAAAATGAATAGCCCGACGGCTTGACCAAGGCTGGACATGACATACAGCCATTTCACATTCATCCTATCGGCGAGCCAGCCGCCGGAGAGCCTGCCGGGAACACTTACAAGTGTCATCGTACCGAGGGCACTAGCCGCCACAATCTTGGAGACCCCCATGTCTTCTATGAAGGGGATTTGATGCACCACTATGGCGCTGAGCGCTGTGTGACTAAAGGTGAAAGCGACGACTATTAACCAGAAGGCTGGTGTTTTCATTGCTTCCCTGAGAGAAAGGCCATAGTGTGATACCTGGGCATCTCTCTCCTTGAACTGGGCAAGGGTTGGATCGGGCACATCCCTGGTTGGCTCAACTGCCTTGCCATCCATCCTGAGACCATAGTGCTCAGGCCCGCGTGGCTTGAGAATGAAACTCATCGATAAGCCCACGGCCAAAGCCGCAATGCCCAAGATGACAACCGCTGTTTTCCATCCATAGTCAGTGATTAGCCAGGCTGTTATTGGAACCAATATGGCGCCACCAAGGGCAGCTCCCGAGGTCACGAAACCCAGTGCCAGGCCTCTCTTCTCATTGAACCACTTCGCTATTGCTGTTTGGATGGGCATGTATAATCCGGCATTCATTCCCAGGGAAAGGAGGAGGCTGTAAGTAAGGATGAACATCCAGAAGCTGTTTATCTGGGACATCAGGATAAAGCCCAAGGCTGCCAGCACCCAGCCAACCCTCACCATCAACCTTGGTCCATACTTGTCAGTGAGAGGACCTGTGGCCAGCCCTTCAAAGCCCCCCTCAAGCCTGGAGAGAGAAAAGGCTATCGATGTCGTTGCCCTTGCCCAGCCGAACTGGGTTGAAATAGGAACAAATAGCGCACCAAAGGAGTAGTACCAAGCTCCATAGCCAAACCCGCAAAGGACAATTCCTGCCACCACCATCCACCAGCCATAGAACACATTTCCTATTCTCTTTGTCATCCGCACCTTTTTGAACTGGACTCCTGTTGGGCGCCAATATTCTAGCACACTGTCCGTTCAAAATCCATAATAGAGTATCTCCGCGTGGATTCGAAACGATGCTCTGCCAGCCCTCGGATTCAACATGAGATCCATGAGATGTCCATGCAAATCACGTGCGACATCCGGTTGTTGCCGCAGGAGATTCCTTTTAGCAAGACCTGCCATGGGTGGGATATCGCTGGTGTTATTGTGTATAATAGAAAGTGACCATGACAGTAAGACGCTGTGCAGGTTTGTTTTTTGAAGCAGAATGAGAGAGAATACTTATACAGCTATGTGTTCGTGCTTTACACCACTGCAGAATAACAGCCGCAGAAACCACCAAGCAAGAAAAGACTGATGCAGTATCGGAAGTTTGGAAAGCTGAACTGGGAAGTATCGGTGCTTGGCTTTGGTGCGATGCGGCTGCCCCTGACCAACAGGGATCCGGCAAGTGTCGATGAGTCCGAGGCTATTCGGATGATCCGGTATGCTATTGACCATGGCGTCAACTATCTCGACACGGCCTACCTGTACCACGTGGGGCGGAGCGAGGGAATAGTTGGCCAGGCGCTAAAGGACGGCTATCGTGAGAGAATGAAGCTGGCAACAAAACTGCCTGCCCGGATTGTCGAGTCGGCCGCGGATTTTGACCGCTTTCTCAACGAGCAACTTGAGCGCCTGCAGACCAAGCTCGACTTCTATCTTCTGCACGGGCTGAATAGCCACAGTTGGCACAAGGTACGGGACCTGGGTGTACTTCGCTGGGCTGAGGGCGCGATGGCCGACGGGCGCTTTGACCACCTGGGATTCTCCTTCCACGATGAATTCGATGTCTTCAAGGAGATCGTGGACGCTTACGATAACTGGACTCTGTGCCAGATTCAGTACAACTACATGGATGTAGACTACCAGGCAGGTCGCCGTGGGCTGGAGTATGCTGCCAGCAAAGGTCTTGCCGTTGTCATCATGGAACCGCTGCGGGGAGGACGGCTTGCAAAGGAGCCCCCAGAGCAGGTAGCGAAGGTATGGGCAGGCGCCGCTCGAAAGCGCAGCCCGGCTGAGTGGGGGCTATTGTGGGTCTGGAACCAGCCAGAGGTCTCATTAGCTCTCAGTGGTATGAGCGCTATGGAGCAGGTGGTGGAAAACGTGGCCGTTGCCGATCGCTCCGGACCGGGCACCCTTACAATAGATGAGATGGCGCTATTCGATAGCGTCCGTGAGGCCTACCATGGATTGAGCCCCATCCCGTGCACCAGCTGTGGATACTGCATGCCCTGTCCCAACGGCGTGGAAATTCCCAGTATCTTCGAGATATATAACGAGGCCATAATGTACGATGACCCCCGGACCGGGCGGTTCCGTTACCGCGGGACCGACGAGATCAAGGAAGAACAGCGCGCTGACCAGTGCACCGAGTGTGGGGATTGTTTGGAAGCTTGCCCTCAGCAGATTCCCATCCCCGAGTGGCTCCAGAAGGCGCACGAGCTACTTGGTCCAAGGAAATAATCCCTGGTATAGGTGAGATGAGCTGAATCCGAAGCTCGAGATGTTAATGACACTAATGGCCGATCTCAACGAGATCCTGGGTAGGATTGAACAACGGCAAAGGAACAGTTAGTTTTTTGTGTGGTGGTTTAGCTCCTATTTGAGAATACTACCATCTTCGTAATGGAGGTAGCGCCTATGGAAGAGAGAGTCCAGACGAAGCCTATACTGGACTCCTATCGAGTGCTGGATTTGACCGACGAGAAGGACTCCTTTTGTGGCAAGATCCTGGGAGACCTGGGTGCTGACGTGGTCAAAATAGAAAAGCCAGGAGGAGATCCTGCCCGCAATGTCGGCCCCTTCTACCACGACATTCCCGACCCAGAGAAAAGCCTGTCCTGGATGTACTGCAACAGCAGCAAGAGGGGCATAACCCTGGATATCGAGGCAGCGGCTGGAAGGGACATCTTCAAAAGACTGGCGAGAACCGCCGATTTCCTCATCGAGTCCTTCCCACCTGGGTATATGGAGAGGATAGGGCTGGGCTATGAGGCAGTTAGTGCAATCAACCCAGGGATTATTTTCACTTCTGTAACCCCTTTCGGACAGAGTGGCCCCTACAAGGACTACGAGAGCACTGACATTGTGCTCTGGGCCATGGGCGGCATCATGGCTACGTGTGGGGATCAGGATAGAGCTCCCGTCCGCTGCAGCGTACCCCAGGCCTACTACTTCGGCGGGCTGCAAGCGGCTACGGGCAGCATGGTGGCCCACTACCATCGACAACTCACCGGGGAGGGACAATACGTGGACGTCTCCGTCCAGGAAAGCGTTCTGCTCAATGTGCCCAATAGCGTGATGACCTGGGACACGTTCCAGAGAAACACAATGAGGTCAGAAGGTATGAGGATTCGAATGCTCTACCCGTGCAAGGATGGCCGCGTGGTGTGCTCCGTTGGCGGAGCCGGCGTGGGCTGGACGCAGTCTACTATCGCACTGACCAACTGGATGGCGGAAGAAGGCACGGCAGGCGAGTTGGCGGACATCGA
>DAOUVR010000114.1 GCA_030667555.1 Dehalococcoidia bacterium | reverse complement strand
CCTGCGACTCACTGGATTAACTCCCTCACTGGGGCGAAACTTCTTCTATGGGCGGGACAGGCTCCAAACCGTCTTAGACTTTCGGTATGCTCTCTGGTCATATAGCCCTTGTGTCTGGCGAACCCGTAGTTGGGATATGTCTCATCAAGAGCTATCATAAGACGGTCTCTTGTCACTTTGGCGATGATGGAGGCACAGGCGATGGAAACTGAGAGGCCGTCCCCCTTGGCAATGCTTTTCTGAGGGATGGCGAGTTCATGCAGGGCTAAGAAATCGATGAGGAGGAAATCCGGGAGTGGAGAGAGGTTATATATAGCGGAGCACATCGCCATCCTCACTGCTTTGACGATACCCTGGGTGTCGATTACGTCGGGTGGCGAATAGCCGATGCCTATGGCAATTGCAGCCTCCTCAATCAAGGGAAAGAGCGATTCTCGGCTTTTCGGTGTGAGCTTCTTACTATCGCGAACTAAGTGGAGCCAAGAGGCCTCTATATCGTAGGGTAAAATCACAGCGGCGGCAACGGTCGGCCCGGCCAACTGGCCACGACCAACCTCGTCGACTCCCGCAATATAGCGATAGCCTTGCTCTACCAGCTTTTTTTCTTCAATAAAGGTTGGTCGCTGACCTCTCAATGATTCCTCCTCCCAGAACCTCCTCGCCCTGATAAAAGACCACTGCTTGCCCCGGGGCAATCGCCATCTGGGGCTCTTCGAACTTCACGCAGACTTTGCCATCATCCAATGGTGTTATCACCGCCTCTGCTCCTTGATGCAGGTATCTTATCTTCGCCTTTACCTTGATGGGCTGTTTCAACCCCTGTATAGCTACCCAATTCAGTTCAGAGGCGATAAGCTCATCTGCATAGACGTCCTCTTTAGTGCCTACCACTATAGCATTGTTTTCTCGGCTAATGCTCGTCACATATAATGGCTCCCCCGCCGATATTCCCAGCCCTTTGCGTTGTCCAATGGTGTAGAATCGGATCCCTTGGTGCTCACCAAGAACCTTTCCCTGCTTGTTCAGAATTGGGCCTGGCTGAGCTGCCCCTATAAGGGAGGAATAATCCCCGAGGACAAAGTCCTGACTCTCGGCCTTATTATCAACGCCAAGCCCAAGGTCGAAAGCTATCTTCTTTACATCCTCCTTGGTATGGTCGCCCAGCGGGAAGAGCGAGCAACCAAGCTGCTCCTGCGATAGGGAGAAGAGGAAATAGGACTGGTCTTTTGTTATGTCTCTAGCTTTTTTGAGCACATAACGCTGCTTGCTTTCTTGATATTCTACCCTGGCATAATGACCGGTGGCGAAATAATCGAACTCGATTCCAAGGCTTCTAACCTTGTTGGTAAGGGCTTCGAATTTGACCCTGCGGTTGCACCTGATGCATGGGTTGGGTGTCCTCCCCAGCGAATACTCCTGACAGAAGTAATCAATAACTTCAGCTTTGTATTCTTGTGTCACGTCAAGAGTATACAATGGAATCTCTAAAATCTGGGCTACCATACGTGCATCCTCTTCGTCACCAGGCCCGTAGCAGCTAAGGCGAGCCACCTCCCCGTGTGGAACCTCCCCCGACCATGTTTTCATGGTCACGCCAATAACCTCATACCCCTCCTCTTTGAGAAGGGCTGCAGCAACGGAGGAATCCACTCCGCCGCTCATTGCAACAACAACACGACGGCTCATTATCGCATTACCTTTATGAAGTCTAGCAAAACCTTTCAAGGCAATCAACTTGCTGTAATTGTTCAAACATAAATCCCTTCTGTATTGGGTCTGCCTTTGGACCCACCCGCCCAACCTGTAATGTGCTTCTGCTCCGACAGGTCGGAGAGGCCCCCGCCAGATAGGGTGCCCTCTGGACTACCTTTTCCTCCCTCTCCCTTGACGGGAGAGGGTAGGGGTGAGGGTGAACTTTTATCTGAACGAGTTCATTTGTTGCTTTGTCTCGGTATGATATAATATGGTTCAAGGGGGGATTTTATTCTGGAAGCGATAGAGCTGGCGAGGAGATCAGTCGAGGCAGCTTCGGATAAACAGGCTGTTGATATCGTGATGCTTGATACGAGGGAGGTATGCACCTTTGCTGATTACTTCGTGATTTGCAGTGGTGAGACGCAACGCCAGATTGGGGCTATTTGCGATGAGGTTCTTATGGTGCTTAAGAAAGAAGGGATAAGGCTGCGTCGCCGCGAAGGCGCCGCCGGCTCGGGTTGGATGCTGATGGACTTTGGCGATGTCATCATCCACATCTTTGCCCCAACAGAGCGAGAGTATTACCAGTTGGAAAAACTGTGGAGTAACGCAACCCCCCTCATCAGGATCCAGTGAGACATTTGTCTATGTCCCTGGAATAATCAAAGATCTCCTTCTTGGAAAAGAATAGTTCGATTTCTTTGACTGCATTCTCCTCCGAGTCCGAGCCATGGATCAGGTTGCGCCCGATATCTAAGGCGAAGTCCGCTCTTATTGTGCCTGGGTTGGCAATAGCAGGGTCGGTTTCTCCCATCGTTCGGCGCACCATCTCTACAGCATTCTCCCCCTCGATGACGGCAGCGATGATTGGGCTGGAGGTGATAAAATCCACGAGCCCGGCAAAGAAGGGTTTACCCTCATGAATTGCATAGTGGCGCTTTGCCAAAGCTTCATCCATCCAGATCATCTTCATCGCTACAATCTTGAGGCCTCGTCTTTCAAGGCGTGAGATGATCTCGCCCATAAGCCCTCTCTGTACGGCATCCGGTTTAAGAAGAACCAGCGTCTGTTGCATATATGTGTCCTTTCTAGGCTTCCTCGACTATATACATTATCGCTTTGCCTTCGGCCACGGGTGTTCCATCCTCTAAGGTGATATAACCTACCGCCTCGACAAGCTTTCTGGTCTGCCTCGTCATCCTGGCACTGATGAAGAGCTTCTGCCCTACCCGAACGGGCTGCCTAAGCCTGATCTCCGTCTTTGCGGTGACGCAATTCAAACCGAAAAACCGGGGAACATAGACCGTTGCTTCGTCGAGGAGGAGACCCAGGACTCCACCATGGATAATATCAGGCCAGCCCTGGTGGAATTCTCCGGGGGTGAACTCCGCCTTGACCATCTCATCTTCCTGGCGGAAGTCGAGCTTGAACCCGATGGGGTTTTCCTTGCCACATACGATGCAAAGAGGAAAATGTGAATGAGAGCGGAAGGACGGCCCTTTCCACAAGCTCATCTTTTTATCTCCTTTCTGGATTTTGTAGTCACCGATGGAGGTCGCAGGTAGAGAGGTTGAAGCGTGGTAGGATTGTCGAACTCGCCTATCTTGAGCCTTCTCCAACCCAGCTCGGCCAAGAACCCTGCTCTCCGCAGCCCCTTGAGGATTATGGCTCGCTTGCCTAGGCGCTGTTCAATTTGCTGAGCAATATCGGGCGAAAATCGGCCGCAGAAAATGGTCTCAGTAGAGATACTAGCACAAAGCTCCTCTGCGGTAGTGATGTGCTCCGCAATTAGCCTTTGCCAGCCGCCATTTTGTAGTTGGTATAGGGCAGTGGCGATCTCGCCCCGCCCTGCGTTCTGCACCGGGCAAACAGGCAGACCCGTTTCAACATAGGGGAATGCCTCCACCTCTAATGTGCCTATGCCCACCAGGGGGACGTCCAGGGCATAGGAAAGACCCTTTGCTGTTGCCACCCCCACCCTGAGCCCATTGAAGCTTCCTGGGCCCTTGGCGACAACGACGGCATCGATATCTTTGAACTCTATCTTAGCTTGCTGAAGCAGATGAAGCAGATTCGGCATAAGCTCTACGGTATGATTCTGACCCGAAAGCCATGTCATCTCCGCTTGCACCTCTCCGCAGCTAGATAAAGCGATGCTGGCAATATCTGTGGAGGTGTCTAGGGCAAGCTCCACCTTTTCTCCTCTTTCTCTCTTTGTGTGATACTAAGCTGGGAAATCATCTCTACATATCGTTTCCCATTGGGCTTAAGAGTAATACTCCGACTGGTGTCGGAGAAAAAGCTCATCTCAACGGTTAAGTTCTCACTCGGAAGAACTGCCCATGCCTTTTCTGCCCATTCCACCACACAAACCCCATTGCCATAGAGATAGTCGTCCAGTCCGAGTTCGTTGACTTCTTCAATGCTGTTAAGGCGATAGAGGTCGATATGATACAGGGGGAGCCGGCAGCGGTACTGATTAATCAGCACAAAGGAGGGGCTGGCAGCATAACCTTCGATGCCTAATCCCCAGGCGATGCCCTGGGTGAGGCAGGTTTTACCCGCTCCTAATCCACCCACCAAAAGGAACACATCGCCAGGCTGGCTGAGCTTGCCTAGTTGCATACCGACCTGTTGGGTCTCCTCCGGGCTCTCGCTAACGGTATTTATTATCATTTCTTGGGGCGAAGTGTTCCCATCCCTTCCCTTCGAGCTTTACTTCGTTTCCATGCTTGTCGAAAAGCCTCACTGTCCCCGGCTCATAGCTAGTTATCTCACCT
>DAOUVR010000002.1 GCA_030667555.1 Dehalococcoidia bacterium | reverse complement strand
TGGCTGGCAAGAGATAGGCGATGGACTTCCCCGTACCAGTGCCTGCCTCTACGACAAGGTGCTCACCTTGATTCAGGGCACAAGTCACTGCTCTCATCATCTCTATCTGCTCCGGGCGATGTTCAAAGCCGGGGAAGGCCCCTGCCATCAGTCCATCAGGGCTCAGCATGCCCGCTAGCTTCTCTGAATCCAGGGGTTTTCTATGCGATACGGGGGTCAGCCGCTCTTCTCGCTCTTTATCGGGGACATTGACAACCAGTTCACCTACTTGAGAGAAGACATCACCTAACCTTTCCTCTACTATTTGGTGAAAAAGGTGAGCCGGCGACCAGTCTGTGCCCCTTGCCAGCCGATCGATCTCAGCAACGATAGACATGTCTAGAGAGTAGGCTTTATCGAGGAGGGCTAAAAATACATCCTTGGCCATCACGGCATCCGCAAGGGCGCGGTGTTGAATGGAATGGAAGATGCCCAACTCCTCTGCTATGGCGGATAAGCTGTAGTCAGAAAGCGTGGGTAACAGGATGGTAGCCAGCTCAAATGTATCATAAGTTGGGTTAATCAGGCTAACTCCATTCTCGGAGAGAAAGCCAAGATCAAAGGATATGCTTTGCCCGACAATGGGATGATCCCCAAGGAAGGAGACCAGATCGCCGAGAGCAACAGCTAGTGGTGGAGCAGCATCCACCTCCTGAGAGGTGATCCCCGTAAGTATCTGGATACGATAGGGCAGCGGCTGAAGGGGCTTCGCCAAGGCATGAAAAGTCTCGAGAACCTTATCACCTTGAAACTTTACTGCGCCTATCTCAATGATCTCGTCGCTTCGTGGGTCAAGCCCTGTGGTCTCCAGGTCAAGGGAAACATAGGCCTTGTTCATCAAAGTTGTCCAGGAGCGGCTTCGTTGTCATAGCGGACGATCTCCCCACCGGGAAGCCTTCTAGCAGGGTAAAAACGACCCGCCTTGAGTTCAGTAATGAGGTCGCTCTCGCTCCTGATCTCCTGCTCAAAAACCGTGGCAAATAACCCTATACCACGGTCAGAGTGGGCATCGCTTCCACCAGTGCCCATTATCCCCAGCTTTCTTGCCACCTCCACAGCAAGGAGGTTCTCACGCTGTGTGCAACCACCATTGAGCACCTCGATCGCATCAACCAAACCGAGGACAGGGAGGTCTAAGGCATCCGCAAAAGCTTGGAACTCACTGCGCTTTGGTTTAACGTTAAAGTCTTCCAGGTGGAAGAACATGCGGAATGGATGTGCTGCAATAAGAAAGCCACCCACCTCATCGATAACGCGGCGTAACTCCCTCAGCCTATGAATCCCTGAGATATATCGATTCAACCCAAAAGCAAGGATATGCCCCATATCGGTCTCTACCTCTATGGCGCCAATGAGGACAACACCGTGATTTGAGCCAAAACCATCGAGTTCCTTCCTGCTCCAAAAATACATGTGTTCTGTAAGGCATACCCCTCCAATCCCTTTCATATCCGCCTCTTCAATCAACTGAGGAACAGTAAGCGAGCTATCATATCCCCCCCTAGCGGTGTGCACATGCATGTCGACAATCATTTTCTAAACCATTCCACAACTTCTGGCACAAGGCCGCCAAGTTCCGTCATGCTCTCGCCCGTTTTCCCCACCATATAGCCACTATGATGCCCACAATAATAGCCACAGCACAAAGGCCAATGATAACCCAGCCCCACCAAGCCAGCGTGCCAAGAAATCCGCTAAAGGCTGGCCATAATCGCCATCCCAAATATACTAAGTAGCACTCGGTAAAAGACCTTATTAGACGCCCAGCAAGCGTCGCCGTAAGGAACTTCCAGAAGGGGTACCTCATTGCCCCAGCAGCGAGGCCAGCAAGGTCAAATGGAAGGAAAGGCGCCAGGGAAAAGAGAAATATAGTAATACCACCATAGCGTCTCGTCCACTCCATTGCCCTCTTATATCTCTTCGACTTCTCTGGGGCTATGATTACTTTCCCCCCATAACCAGCAAAATACGCCGTGGATTCCCCCAGTCCTCCCCCTACGGCTGCTGCCAATGCCACCAATGGCCAGCTAAATACAGGATTTACCACCATTGCAAATATGACAATGAAACCAGGCGTTGGGAAGAGAATAGTAGCGCTGCAGATTAATGTCAGCAAAAAGGCGCCCAGATAGCCATATTTGTCCAATTCCCCAGGCTCGGGAGAGAAGCGAAGGATGCTAATCCCGATAGCTAGAGAAACAGCGATGAGAACGGCTAGCAGGACCCATCGTCTTACCCGCCATCGTGGGCCAGACTCAGCAGTGGCATCTGGCTCCAAACCTTCTTCAGTGTTTCGCTTTCGTCTGAACAAGATAGGCTTCCAGCCCCTCCCTCTTAAGAGAATGGTATAGTTCATCTCCCTGAGATTTATCACCCACCAGGGTGAAAATCGTTGGTCCTGAGCCTGCGAGGTGAATATTGCCAGCGCCCAGGTCAGAAAATCGCTGCCAATATCCCTCTAGCCCTGGAAAGGTGGTAAAGGCAACTTTCTCAAAGACGTTGAAAAGTGATGTGTGACATACATCACCCTCCTGGCGAAGGAGGCCGACTATCTTTTTAGAAAATTGCCCATCGGTAAAGTGGGACGGATTTAGAGAAGCGTAGAGGCTCTCTGTTTTATTCGGCGGAACGGAAACTGGAGGCCTGAATAGCACCACCCATGAGGGGACGAAGGGAGGTAGCGGTGTGATCCGCTCGCCGCGCCCCTCACCAAGGGCAGTGCCTCCATATAGAAAGAAGGCTGTGTCGGCACTAACCCTTGATGCCACTCCAGTTAACTCAGAGAGAGAAAAGTCCAACCCCCAGAGCTCGTTGAGGCCTCGCAGCGTGGCGGCGGCATCGCTGGAGCTACCACCCAACCCTGCAGCTATAGGAATACCCTTTTCGATAGATATCAACGCCCCCTTGTTACATTTGCCGGCATCTCGAAGCAGCCTCGCTGCCTTTAGCACCAGATTCTCGGGCGACTTCAGCCTTATGTCCTGGTGCTCCTCAAAAAAGAGGGTATCTTTGAGGTCGATTTCCTGGAGGACGGTGGCGACCTCATGGTAACCATCGGAATAAATACCCAGGACTTCAAGAGTCAGGTTGATCTTTGCATAGGCGTAAACAGTTAGCATCGCTCCTCGGTATACATCCGGTAAACTCGGGCCCACTCGTCAAGACTCAGCGTCTCAGGGCGTCGCTTCTGGCATATGCCAGCTCGCTCAAGCAAAGCTGCGGCATCCCTCGACGATATCTCAAGACCTTGAGCGAGGGAATTATGGAGCTGTTTGCGAGGCGCTGAAAAACCACCACGAACTACCCTAAAAAACCCTGTTTCATCCTCGACCTGCACCGCAGGCTGGTCATAGATATCAATGCGAACAATAGCGGAGTCCACCTTTGGCTGGGGATAGAAGCCTGACGCAGGTATATAGTCCACAATAGCAGGCTTGCCATAGAATTGCACCCCGACACTTAAGAGGCTCATCTTGCCGGGCTGGGCCGCCATTTGCTGGGCCACCTCCTTTTGCACTGTGACCACCATAAGGCAAGGCTTAATTGATGCCTCCATAAAGCGGCGCAGCACGGCTGAGCCAATATAATAGGGGAGGTTGGCTACTACCTTATATGAGGTATCAACATCACCCCCTACCGATTCTAGCAGTTCTGCTGCATCTGTCTCCAATACATCCTTATTAACAATAGTCACATTGGGACACGAGGCTAAGGTCTTCTTCAGAGCAGAGGCCAACCTGGAATCGACCTCGATGGCGATAATACGTCCTGCTCTCCTCGCCAGTTCCTCAGTCAATATGCCCAGGCCCGGCCCCACCTCAATCACGGTATCGTCAGAGGTTAGCTCCGCCGCTGAGATTATGCAACCGAGCGCCTTCTCATCGACAAGAAAGTGCTGCCCCAGTCCCTTCTTGGCATGAAGGTCGAGACGCCGCAGTGCTTTCTTGGTCCGACTAACAAGCAACTCTACACCCATAAATATAAGGTCGTGCACCTGCTGTCGACCCCGCCCCCTGGCTTGCCCCCATCAACCAGCTCCAGCCAGGCAAACCTGCGGCACCCAGAAGCTGCTATTTACCGCTGCTTCCTCCCGGACCTGACGGGGTTCATAGCGCTCTGCCGCGCAGGACCCAGCCTTCAACACCGCTCGATAGAGACAGTCCCAAAAAGCTCAAGACCTCGAGCAGGAATTCAGCCCCGCTATAGCGGATTGCGGGTACAGGGCACCGCTAGCTCCCCACCTAGCACGACCTCACCTTAATGCTATTCGACCTAGTCATACCCTGTCAAGCCTGAGAGAGCTTGCCTATGGCGGGAGGCTTCGTGTAGAATGGGCAAACCATAATGGAAATTCGTAAAGCTGTGATCCCGGCGGCAGGTTGGGGAACGAGGTTCCTGCCGGCAACCAAGGCCATCCCCAAGGAGATGCTCCCCCTGTTGGATAAGCCTTTGATTCAATACATTGTTGAGGAGGCTATCTCATCGGGCATCGAGCAAATCATTATAGTAATCTCCTCGGCAAAAAGCGCTATACAAGATCACTTCGACCGATCCGTGGATTTGGAACAAACCTTGGAGCAAAAAGGAGAGGAGAGGCTGCTGGAGGAGGTGCGACGCATCGCCGGGCTGGACAAAATATGCTACGTCAGGCAAAAGGAGCAGCTTGGACTGGGGGATGCCATTCTCACCGCCAGGGAAATCGTGGGGGATGAGCCGTTCGCCGTTCTTTTACCCGACGACATCTTCGATGCTGATGTGCCCGTCATCAAGCAGATGATTGAGGTACACCGCCGTTATGGAGGAAGTGTGATCGCCCTATGGCGGGTGGCCGAGGAAGGAACCAGAAGATACGGCATTGTCAAACCAAAGAAAATAGAGGACAAGGTATATCAGATCCTGGATGTTGTCGAAAAACCCGGCCCCCAAAATGCCCCCTCAGACCTGGCAATATTGGGGCGCTATATTCTCGCTCCAGAGATCTTCCAGGCGCTAAGAGTCACCCCACCGAGCAAAGGGGGCGAGATCCAACTCACCGACGGCTTAGCGCTATTACTCAAGCAACAGGCAGTACATGGCTATGAGTTCGAGGGGACTTATTACGATGCGGGCAAGCCACTAAGTCTGCTAAAGGCCTCGGTGGCTCTCGCCGTTAAACATCCCGAAATGGGTGCTGATTTCAAGGAATATCTAAAGAGGTTGATTGCCAACCTTTGAGTATACTATCAATGTAGAGCGACCCTTTAGAGCCTATCTAAGAATCGCGGGTAGGTTGGAGCATCTGCTCCAACCATGCCTAGAGCAGATGCTCTAGGCTACCCTATTTTTCCAATTTTTTGGACACCCTCTTCAGCCTTGCGCTACTTTTCCAGCTTCAGAACATCCATAAAGGCCTCTGGAGGAATCTCCACTTTCCCCATCTTCTTCATTCGTTTCTTGCCCGCAGCCTGCTTCTCCAGAAGCTTGCGCTTCCTGGTGACATCGCCCCCATAGCACTTGGCGGTAACATCCTTGCGTAATGCCCTAATGGTTTCCTTAGCGATTACCCTATTTCCAACCGCTGCCTGAACGGCGACATCGAAGAGCTGTCTGGGGATAAGGCGCTTTAATTTCTCTACCAAGGCCCTCCCCTGCCGGTAGGCATTATCCGCAGGGACAATAAAGGAAAGGACATCGACAGGCTGTTTATTGACCAGAATATCCAGCTTCACCAGCCGAGCAGGGCGGTAGGAGGAGAAGTTATAGTCCATTGAGGCGTAGCCCTGAGTGCGAGACTTGAGCTGGTCGTAGAAATCGACAATGACCTCGGCTAGTGGTATCTCGTATTGAAGAAGCACCCGCTCATCAGAGCTGGACTCCAAAGGTTGCTGCGCTTCCCGCTGAAAATATTGCATCTCCTTGTACTCCCCCCTCCGCTCCCTCAACAATTCCATCACCGTGCCAATTTATCTACTGGGGGTGATGATGCTGACCGCCATCCAGGGCTCCCTGATCTCCTTAACCTCGCCCATCGCTGGCAGCTTTGAGGGATTATCCACAGTGAGCTCCCAGCCATTGGCTGTGGCAACCTGGTAGGCGACACTGGGGGCAGTGGCCAGAAGCTCGAGCCCATATTCTCTTCGCAGCCGCTCTCCAACGATGTCCATATGGAGTGTGCCCAAGAAACCACAACGAAATCCGAAGCCCAAGGCGGCACTGGTCTCCGGTTCATAGATCAGAGAGGCATCGTTAAGGTTAAGCTTCTCCAGGGCATCACGCAGCAACGAGTAATCATCTCCCTCCAGCGGGTAGAGGCCAGCAAAAACCATAGGTTTGGCCGGCCGATAGCCAGGAAGAGGCTCCACCGCCGTATTTTCCTCCAAGGTAACAGTATCGCCAACCCGACACTCCCCAACATTTTTAAGTCCCGTGGCTATGTAGCCCACTTCGCCGACGCCCAGAGTTTCCACCGGCGTTAGCCACGGCTTGAAAATACCGACCTCCAATGCCTCAAAAGGCTTCCTCGAAGACATGAGCCTGAGGCGCCTCCCTTTGCTAACCGCCCCATCGACCACTCTCAGGTATGCGATCACCCCCCTATAAGAGTCATACTTCGAGTCGAAGATTAGCGCCCGCAGCGCATTCTGAGTATTCCCTTTCGGCGGAGGAATTCTTCGGATAATTGCCTCTAGGATGTCCTTAGTCCCAATCCCTTCCTTGGCTGAGGCAAAGATAACCTCTTCAGGAAGAAAACCAGTAATACTTTCCATCTCCTTGGCCACCTTCTCAGGCTGCGCAATGGACAGGTCAATCTTATTGACTATAGGGATGAGTACCAAACTGTACTCTAACGCGATATAGACATTTGCCAGGGTTTGCGC
Organism: Dehalococcoidia bacterium; assembly: GCA_030667555.1. GTDB lineage: Bacteria > Chloroflexota > Dehalococcoidia > E44-bin15 > E44-bin15 > DAOUVR01. Next base: position 15,073 of record DAOUVR010000002.1, on the reverse strand, counting down.
TTCAATCCCCTGGGAGGCATCGACCACCAGGATAGCCACTTCACAGGCAGCGAGGCTTCTTGAGACCTCATAGTTGAAATCGACATGGCCCGGCGTGTCGATGAGATTTAGCTGATACGTTTCACCATCCGAGGCGCGATAGGTCATTCTCACCGCCGATGCCTTAATAGTGATCCCCCGCTCTCGCTCCAGCTCCATCTGGTCAAGGAACTGCTCCCTCATCTCCCTCTCGCCTATGGTGCCGGTAAGCTCAAGGAGGCGGTCAGCCAGCGTGGACTTGCCGTGGTCGATATGGGCGACGATGCAGAAGTTTCTGATATGGCTTTGCTCCATAGCATAAGCATCGTAGCATAGCCTGAGGTTAACCTCAAGGAGGATAGAAAAGAGCCTCCCAGCGTTCGGGCTGGGAGGCTCTTACTAGCGTCAAACCAAAACAGAAGCTACTGAAAAGCCTTATCCCTTAGCAGTACTCACAATCCCAAAAATGGAGCCAATAAAGATAATAATTCCTCCTACCGCGCCCAGCAATAGAGTTGACCCTATCATAAAGTGGGGGATCAGGACACTCCAATCACCCTCCACTACCACCGATATGTCCACATCTTGGATTGCAGGTATATAAATCTGCGTCACCGCGTTGACCACCAGCCACGGGCCCAGCAACAAAGAGACGATGGCCAACGTCATTTTGACACCCTTGCCCGCGCCACGCCACAAGAAGAACACCAGGACGCAAATCAAAATAATCAGTGCTGGTAAGAAATGGGCAATGAAAAGTGGCTTCAGCGATGATCCAAGTGCCATGATGGCACCCACCACACCCATAATAAGGAAGATTACATCCATGCGCTGTACGGTAAAATCCTTTTTTAGTTCATCATTATCCATCCGGTTCCCTCCTTTCACATGCTGCTCGAGACCCCCCCCTCGGTCTAGCGACCTCAGGCCCCCGGCCTGAACCAGTTCTACTATAAAGCCTCCTCAGCACCTCAAATAACTCTTCCCATGGGGAAGGGGGGACTCGAACCCCCACGCCATTAGGCACATGATCCTAAATCATGCTCGTCTACCAGTTCCGACACTCCCCCATTGGTAGGCCGCCAGGGACTCGAACCCTGAACCTACTGATTAAGAGTCAGTTGCTCTCCCAATTGAGCTAGCGGCCCATGTTTTACGTCCGAAATGGCACAGTTTTGCGCTTGACTGTGTCCCTAATAAGGCGAGCTTGTCGCCCTACGGTTTCCCGGTGCCAGCCTGTACAGGTAACCTGTTTCCAGCAACGCCATATAAACTATATCACACCCACTATGTCAAGTCACCTTTGGCTTTGAGGTCAGAGTATCACACTTATTGACGTAGAACCCAGAATATAGCATCTTTTCTTGTGCAATACTGGGCGATAGTAGACCGTGCAAACTATAGTATGCCATTTCTCACCCTGTTACTCCTGAAATGCTGCGACCAAGCCCACATGGTATTCTCATCAGGCAAAGGGTCCTTCACAGGGTGTCGTGTTGCGAAGAATAAGATGACGGGGTTTGAGATGAGAGGCCGTTGATTCATGGTGTCACTTGCGGGAGGGGGTGACTCGGTGGCGTATCCAGAGGGTATCGCCAGGGTAAATTGGAACTCAGGCCACTCACCTGTAGCTGGGACCTGAGGCTATATGCACTACTCTCGTTGCTCCTCCAAAAGCACGGCTCGGCCGCCGCAGAACCGCGGCCGAGCCGCTTTTTGCTGCCTCACCTAATCTTAATATTTCCTATCTTATTTCCCGTGCCGCTCCTTCCACGCCGAGTACCATGGGTGCTCCATGTTCTGTTCGTCCCACCACTTCTCGTACCACGGCTCCCAGTCGTCCTTGTAGACGTAGTCCATGCCCCAGTGGCCGTCGGGACCCACTAGTTCCTGCCAAGCCTCCTCGTCGATCACGTATCCGGCCCTTATCAGTTCCTCTTGTTGCTCTGCCGGGTAGGAATCTTCGGAAAATGCGATGGTATTGCCGGGCTCGTAGTCCTCCATCCATTGCAGCACGTCATCAAGCAACTCGGCTGCCTGCTCACCACAGCCATAGTCGTCCTCCATCCAGTCGACCCACCAGTCGTAGACCTCCCGCTTCATCTCTCGCAGTTTCTCCTTCTCCGACTCGGGCCAGTCAATGAGCTCCATGCCCAACCTGGGGACCTCATACCAGAAAAGATGGTTGAGTGCATCGTTACCCTTAGACTGTAGGATACCGAACCAGAAATCGGTCAACTTGATGAGTGCGTAAGCGTCCTCAGGTCGCAGCCTGGTGAGGAGATCCTCCTTGGCAACCCACACGGGCATGGCATTGCCTATGCCACCAACCTTAATGATATACCCCGGGTCGCCCGCCTCATGCCAGCCGAATAAGATGGGAAGGGTTATGTCCAGAGCGGAGCAGTCCAGTGTGCCCTTATTCAGCGCCTCATAGCAATCGTGCCACGGAAGCGTAATCGACAATGCTCCAAGCTTGGAGATGAGCTGCTCCATTGATTTACCCGAGGTCATGACGGTCAAGCCCTCAAAGTCCTCCAGCGTGTTGATGGGCTTATATGGTGAGAAAACGATGTACTTCTCACGGCCATTAGCGCTGACGGCGATCATGTCCCTCGCCTCGTATTGCGGCAAAAGGTATTTATCATAGGCTTGCCAGTGAACCTGCCAATTCATCTCCAAGCTGTCCATGTCCAGCGGGAGATAGAAGACAAGCTCCAGTGGTATCCATTCCGGCTGGTAGCCGGGAATAGTCCAGCCTATCTGGGCTACCCCCGCATCGATGGCGTCGAAGGCCAAATTTTCCTTGAACAGAGTCTCTGAAGTGTAGAACTCTATGTTGATCCTGCCCTCGGTTACCGTCTCAACGGCCTCCTCCCATTTGAATGCGCTGTCATTGGCAGCAGGCGCCCCCCAATAACCCGGTAATAGAGGATACGTTCGACCGGCTTTGATCTTGATGGTCTCATTGCCATCGGGCCCCCCCCCTCCTCCACAGCCGGTAAAAGCCAGGGCCGCCGCCGCTGAGACAATCATCAACACCGCTAAAGCAATTTGTATTCCTTTTCTTCTCCCTTTCACTTCTTCCCTCCTCTGCAATTGGCAATATCGCAATGTTTTGACCCGTCAGCGTTTTATCAACAGGCTCTTTGTACAACATCACCTCCTTGCGTCCCCGTTTCGCCCTGTCATCTTGTCAGAGCAATTTGCATTATAACTCTACACCATCTCATAAAGTCAAGACTTGACGTAGAACCTTGGCTGTATGCCGTTGGAGATGCATCGCCCTGATGTCCCGCTGAACATAGTGAACGACTGTTACCTAGGATGTCTCCACAAGAGGCTTTCCTTTAAAATTACTTCTTCTCCTGTAACCGCCGCCACTGGACATAGAGTCTGGTGCCCTCCTCTATGGAAACCTTCGGCTCCCATCCCAATTCGTCCCTGGCTTTAGAGCCATCGAGGAACATCCCCTTATTTAGGAACCGGAGAGCGGAGCGTGTCAAATAAGGCATATCGTTGACACGCCGCAGCCTCGACCAGCCCTCCATGAGCGCACACCAGGCGTAGCCCATAGCATAGGGAATGGTCAACTGAAGCTTTGACCCGCCCATGGCCTGTATCATTGTGGCAGCGAACTCTCGAAATCGGACGCTATAGGGTGGAGCCACATTGTAAATCTGTCCTATGGCCTGACCACTAGTAGCTACCAGAAGGGCACAATCAGCCGCATCGGAGACAAAGACAATACTATATTTGGGGTTCGATGCTTCTGGCCATACTACGACAGGCGGCGACACCTGACGGAATACCCGATCGGCGACGAGTCTATCCCTGGGTCCATATATCGCTCCTGGTCGTATAATTGAGACCTGGATTTTACCCTGATTGTGGTACTCGAAGGCTGCTTTCTCAGCCCGCAGCTTGGCGCTCTCATAGTAGGTGTCAGGCCCGAAGACTACCTGGCAGGGAGTGTACTCGCAAGCAGGTATATCGCCCTCGCATGCATTGCCGTAGACACTGCCGGTGCTGACGTAGAGAAAACGGGGGCACCCAACCTCGGCGCTAGCCTTAAGCATATTCTCGGTACCTTTGGCGATCGTGGCCTCAAATTGCTGCCACCGCCCCCACCCTGGCGTAACCCTGCCTGCGGCGTGAAATACTACGTCAATCCCTTCGACCACGGGGCACAGGCTATCATAATCCTCAACATCGCCGAAGACGATCTCGGCCCCCGTGTTCTTCAGGTGAGTAATGTTCGATGTCGTGCGAGCCAGGGCGCGTACTTCGTACCCCTCTGCCAGCAGGCGTTCTACAACATGGCTGCCCAGAAACCCAGTGCTCCCCGTAACCAGCGCCTTCATACTGTACCTTTATTAAAATAGTGTGGTTACCATGTAGACCATCTCAGCACCTCTGCTGAGAACAAGCGAGGAAATAAATTGATTCATAGCCGACATCGTTGGCTCGTACTTTATCATGTAGGTCAATCCTCGTCAACGTGGCGATGCTCCAAGTATCCCGTCGCACGACTAAGCACCTATGTGTGTGTCATCCAGGAACCTCTTGGGCCTCCAATGTCAGCGCTAGCATAAGCTGCCGGGATTCCGAGGAAGCTTGATAGAGAGGTACTTATACAGTATCATCGGTAACAATGCCCGTGGGGCTGAGAGCAGTTCCGTCACCGGTTGCAATGGGAAATCGCGAGTAACACGGGTAATAGCCACACACTATGAACGAGCATCAAGTTTACGACATCTTGTTAATAGCGGTGTTTGTGATGGCCGCCGTTGTCTTCGCGGTGCTGTTCTTCATTTCAGCGCCCTATGGGCGGCATACCCGGCGGGGGTGGGGACCCAGGATCAACAGCAGGCTGGGGTGGGTGATTATGGAGTCACCCGCCGTGATCGTATTCGCCCTCTGCTTCGCCTTGGGCGATCGCACCACCAGTATGATCCCAATTGCGTTTTTGATCTTGTGGCAGATCCACTACGTCCACCGCACCTATATTTTCCCATTCCGTATGAGGTGGGGCAGGAAGCACATGACCCTATTCGTCATGAGCCTCGGTTTCACGTTCAATGCGGTCAACGCATATCTCAACGGGCGTTACATTAACACCATTGGCTCCAGCTACTCGTCCGATTGGATGACTGACCCGCGCTTCATCATCGGTGTGTTGTTGTTCTTCGCCGGCTTTGCCATCAACCATCATTCAGATGGGATACTACGCCGGCTACGGACGCCAGGCGAGACCGGTTACAAGATCCCTCGCGGGGGGCTTTTCGAACGCGTTTCGTGCGCCAACTACTTTGGTGAGATTATTGAATGGTGTGGATGGGCCATCGCAACATGGTCTTTGCCTGGCCTGGCCTTCGCCGTGTGGACTGCGGCCAACCTGGTGCCAAGAGCACGAGCCCACCACAAATGGTACCCGAGCCAGTTCCCCGACTACCCACAGCAGCGCAGGGCACTGATCCCGTTCGTGTTCTGAAGATCCAGCGTAAAGAGCAACGCGGCGACGAGAAGCGAAGCGCCGTTTGGGGCAGAATCGAGGCCAATGGCTTAAGCTTCACGCATTTTCTTGGCTTTCGATAGGAACTTCTCTAGCTCCTTCTTGATCGTTATCTTGTCATACTTTCCCACGCTGGTCTTGGGTATCTCATCGGTGAGCGCTATGAAATCTGGAAGCATCCATTTGGTTAGCCTGCCCTTTTCCACCCCTTCGGCCTCAAGGAATTTGTATATGTCATCCTCACATTCGGTAGCTCCAGGCACCAGCTTTATTACCGCCATCGGCCTCTCCCCCCATTTGGGGTCAGGAACACCTACATAAGTCGCCTCCAAAACACAGTCCGCCGTCGCCGTCAGGTTCTCCAGCAGTACCGTTGGAACCATCTCTGCACCGCTTCTTATCACATCCGTTATTCTATCTACGATTGTTAAGTAGCCCTCTTCATCAACCTTAGCCACATCCCCGGTATGGAACCACCCATCATCCTTCCACACCTGGGCAGTCCTCTCAGGGTCTTTATAGTATTCCTCCATAATCCAAGGGCCTCTAAGCACAATCTCTCCTATCGTCTCATTATCGCGCGGCACCGGCCTGCCATTCTCATCGAAAACATCAACCTCAACACCCGCAATTGGCAATCCCGTCTTGACCCTGACCTTGTCCAGCTCTTCCTTAGACCAGTTTCTCATGTAGCGCTTGGTAAAAGCGCTGACCACGGCAGGACCCGTTTCGGTCATGCCATATCCCGAAATGGCGCTGAACCCTGGAATCAACTGCTCGGCCTTGGTTTTCAACCCCAACGGCAAGGCAGCGCCACCTACCCCAATGCCCACCAGACTGCTCAGGTCATACTTCTTCAGGTCTTCATACTCAACAAGCATGGCTAGCATCGTTGGAACCAATGTTGTACTGGTTACCTTCTCAGTTTGAACCAGGTCGCAGAAGCCTTCAGGAGTGAATCTGCCTGGTAGCACCACTTTACATGCCCCATAGACGTAGATGTGAGGCATCCCCCACCCATTGGCGTGACAGAACGGTGTGTTTAGTATCGGGACGGCACTATCGCCAAGGTGTGGAATAGCTGGATCCGCAGCCCAGCTCATGGCAGCCATCAAGTGCAATGCATGCAGGTAAAGTTGCCGGTGAGTGTACATAACTCCCTTGGGCAGTCCAGTAGTGGCGGTGGTGTAGCACAAGGATGCACACGTGTCCTCATCAAGATACGGCCAATCAAATTCAGCGGATTGCCCCTTTAACAACTCCTCATAATCGTAAATAGGCTCAATCTTTGTCTCCGGTACCCCTCCTCCATCCGACATGTACACGAATTTCTCTACGATTGGCTTTATCCTGTCGTATATCATTTCAACCAGGGGTAGAATAAGGTCATCGAAGAATAGAACCTTATCTCCACTATGCTCTATTGTATGTACTATATGGTCCAGAGAAAGCCTTGGAACTATCGCATGCAATACCGCTCCCATGCATGGAGCCGCATAGAAAAGCTCCAGGTGCCGGTGGTTATTCAACGCCATCGTAGCAACTCTATCGCCTGACTCGCCAGCCCTTCCCGGTTTGATATCCAGAGAAGATTGCAGGGCATTAGCCAGACGGCATGTACGCTGGTACCACTCACGCCAGGTAAATCTCTGGTACTGGCCAGTGTCCGCATTTCTGTAAACAACGCCTATTTCATTCGGATACAGGCTTACCGGCCTCTTCATAAAAGTCCTCAACAGTAATGGGTAGCGTGTGCTGAACTCTGGATAAGTCTTGCCCTCCATTTTGTACCCCCCCCCCTTTCCTAAGTTTACTCGCCAAGATAGGCCCCAATTTACGATGCCCGCTCTGAGTCTCTCAGATGTACCTTAACCAATTATATAATCAGAAACGATGCAGTACTTTCAGCCTTCGCGCATTCTCTTGGCCTTCGATAGGAACTCCCCTATCCCATTCTTGATTGTTTTCTTGTCGTACTTTCCCACGCTTGTCTTGGGTATATCATCGGTAAGCGCTATGAAATCTGGAAGCATCCATCTGGCCAGCTTGCCTTTGTCCACCCCTTCAGTTTCAAGGAACCTGTATATATCTTCCTCAGATTCAGTGGCGCCAGGCACCAGCTTTATGAGGGCTAGCGGTCTTTCCCCCCATTTGGAATCCAGAACACCTACATAGGTCGCCTCCAGAACAAAATCAGCCGTCGCCGTCAGGTTCTCCAGCAGCACTGTCGGAATCATCTCCCCACCGCTTCTTATCACATCTGTTATCCTATCCATGATGGTCATGTAGCCCTCTTCATCAATTTTTGCCACATCCCCGGTGTGGAACCACCCATCATCCCTCCACACCTGAGCGGTCCTCTCAGGATCATTGTAGTATTTCTCCATAATTGTGGGACCTCTCATCACAATTTCCCCAATCGTCTCATTATCGCGCGGCACCGGCCTGCTATTCTCGTCGACAATATCAACCTCAAGACAAGCAATGGGCAACCCCGTCTTAACCCTGACCTTGTCCAACTCTTCCTTCGTCCAGTTCCTCATATATCGCTTGGTGGAAGCAACAACGGCCACCGGGCCGGTTTCCGTCATGCCATATCCCGAAGAAGCGGTGAACTCTGGAATCAACTCCTCAGCCTTGGCTTTCAACCCTAGTGGCAGGGCAGCGCCACCTACTCCAATGCTAACCAGGCTACTCAAGTCATACTTTTTCAGGTCTTCGTACTCAACAAGCATAGCCAGCATCGTTGGAACCAGCGATGTACTGGTCACTTTCTCAGTTTGAACCATGTCGCAAAAACCTTCAACAGTGAACCTCCCCGGTAGCACTATTTTACTCGCTGAGAACACGCTGATTTGAGGCGCCCCCCAGCCGTTGGCGTGGCAGAAAGGTGTATTGACCATAGGGACAGCCGCATCGCCAAGGTGCGGCCGTGATGGGTCGGTAGCCCACGCACCGGCGGCTAGCAAGTGCACTGCATGCAGGTAAAGCTGCCGGTGTGTATACATAACCCCTTTGGGCAGTCCCGTGGTGGCGGTGGTGTAGCACAGGGTTGCATACGTATCCTCATCCATATACGGCCAATCAAATTCAGGAGATTGCCCCTTAATCAATTCCTCGTAATCGTATATAGGCTCAATCTTTGTCTCTGGTATCCCACCTCCATCCGACATGTACACAAATTTCTCTACAATTGGCTTTATCCTGTCGTATAACATCTCAACCAGCGGCAGAAGAATGTCGTCGAAGAACAGAACCTTATCTTCACTGTGCTTTATTGTATGTGTTATATGATCCAGAGAGAGCCTTGGGACTATAGGATGCAGTACCGCTCCTATGCAGGGTACCGCATAGTAAAGCTCCAGATGCCTATGGTGATTGAGCGCAATCGTAGCAATTCTATCGCCTGGCTCGCCGGCCTTTCCTGGCTTCACTCCTAGAGATGATTGCAGTGCATTTGCCAGGCGACACGTACGCTCATACCACTCACGCCAGGTGAATCTATGGTATTGGCCGGTATCCGGGTTTCTGTAGACGACGCCTGTTTCGTTTGGGTACAGGCTCACCGGCCTCCTCATGAAAGTCTTCAGCAGCAGTGGATAGTGTGTGCTGAACTCAGGATAAGTCTTGCCTTCCATTAAACTCCTCCGTTTTCCGAAATGCGTTCCTCGAAATAGGCTCTTGTCGCATGATGATCCCCTCTGAGCCTCCCAGGAAAATCATGGGTAAAAATCGAACACTATTATCCTCCCCGCTGTATCCGTAGTCAATCCCATTGCTGGGTTAACAACTATTCACATTTGTCACAGCAGATATCAAAACTGCGCCACCTGCTTCGAATTGCAAAACAATAACCGGGAAAGATAAAACACCTCCAGGATCAAGACCTTCCCTATCCGTTCAAACGGCACCATCGCGCAGCTTGGACTTTGATCCAATCCTGGCGGTACATGGGGATAAAATCTACACACTACCCTATAAGGGCGCAAAGGGCAGCATGGGGGTGAAATCGATGCTAGCGGCTCAGGCCTGGCGTATCCTCTTAGCCTTGGACAGGAACTCCTCCAAATTCTTCTTGATCGTTATTTTGTCATACTTTCCCACGCTGGTTTTTGGTATCTCATCGGTGAATGCTATGAAATCTGGGAGCATCCATTTGGTTATCTTGCCTTTTTCTACCCCTTCAGCTTCAAGGAACTTGCATAAGTCTTCCTCGCTTTCGGTAGCGCCTGGCACAGGCTTTACGATGGCTAACGGCCTCTCTCCCCATATGGGATCCGGGACGCCTACGTAAGTTGCTTCTAAAACAAAGTCAGCCATTGCTGTCAAGTTTTCCAACAGAACAGTTGGAACCATCTCGGCACCACTTCTTATCACATCCCGCACTCTATCTACGATCGTAATATAGCCCTGTGCATCGATCTTGGCTACATCCCCGGTATGGAACCACCCATCCTTCCACACCTCGGCGGTCTTCTCAGGGTCTTTGTAGTATCTCTCCATGATCCAAGGCCCCCTGATGACAATCTCTCCAATCGTCTCATCATCACGCGGCACCGGTTTGCCGTCCTCATCAATGACGTCAACCTCAACACCCACAGCGGGCAAGCCGGTCTTTACCCTGATCTTGTCCAGTTCCTCTTTTGGCCAGTCCCTCATGTAGCGTTTGGCAAAGGCGCCGATCGCAGCAGGAGCAGTTTCGGTCATACCGTATCCTGAAGTAGCGGTGAACCCGGGTATCAACTCCTCAGCCTTGTTTTTCAGCCCCAGTGGTAGTGCAGCGCCCCCGACACCGATGTTCCGCAGGCTGCTCAAGTCGTACTTCTTCAGGTCTTCATACTCAACAAGCATAGCCAGCATAGTTGGAACCACCCCCGTGTTGGTTACCTTCTCGGTTTGCACCAGGTCACAGAAACCTTCAGGGGTAAATCTCCCCGGGAGCACTATCTTGCTCGCCTGGAAGACGTAGTAGTGAGGCGCTCCCCAACCGTGAACGTGGTATAGCGGCGTGTTGAGCATCGGGATAGTAGCCTCGCCAAGGTGGGGAATAGCTGGGTCGGTACTCCAGCTAGTGCGTGCAATTATGTGCAAGGCTTGCAGGTAGAGCTGCCGGTGAGTGAACATAACCCCCTTGGGCAATCCCGTAGTGGCGGTGGTGTAGCACAAGGTTGCATGCGTATCCTCATCCAGAAACGGCCATTCCTTTTCGGAAGGTTGCTCCTTTAGGAGCTCCTCGTAATGGTAAATGGGCTCAATCTTTGTCTGCGGTACACCCCCTCCATCCGACATGTACACGAATTTCTCCACGGTGGGCTTTATCCTGTCGTATATCGTTTCAACCAGAGGCAGAACAAGGTCGTCGAAGAATAAGATTTTATCTTCAGCATGGTTTATCGTATGCACTATGTGGTCAAGAGAAAGCCGCATATTAATCGCGTGCAACACCGCCCCGATACAGGGGGCCGCATAGTAAAGTTCCAGGTGCCGGTGGTGGTTGAGCGCCATGGTGCCAACTCTGTCGCCTGGCTCGTCCGGCGTTCCCGACCTGATACCCAGCGAAGATTCCATTGCATTTGCCAGGCGGCATGTGCGCTCGTACCACTCACGCCAGGTAAACCTCTGGTACTGCCCGGTGTCCGGGTTTCTATAGACAACCCCTATTTCATCTGGATACAGGCTCACAGGCCGTTTCATGAGGGTTTTCAGTAGCAACGGGTAGCGCCTGCTGAACTCAGGATATGTCTTTCCTTCCATTTCATTGCCCCCTCTGAATTTTTCCCCGCGTCCAAACCCACATCGGAAAATCCCATTAGAATCAAGGGGCCGGAAGTCCGAAACTTCCGGCCCCTTTTCATCCCATTCTTACATCCCCCCATCGTGGCTTTCGCCAGGTCACTGTCAAGCCATCAAGATTGCCGAGTCAACCCTATCAATTCATCGTACTTGGCAGCCAGGTAGCTAACGCGGGGAAGGCTATCAATAATGCAAGCAATGCAACCGCCGCTACATAGAACGGGACAACACCCTTGACGATATCCATAATGTTGGCTTCGGGGTCTACCAGGTCGGTAATGTATATATTGCCTGCCATCGGTGGTGTGACCAGTGCTATCTCCATCAGCACCACGATATACACTCCGAACCAGATCGGGTCCCAACCCGCCTCGATAACCAGCGGGAAGAAAAGCGGCAAAAACAACACCACCAGGGCGAGAGATTGCAGAGCGAAACCGCCAATGATAAACAGGATCGCGACAAAGATTACGATGGGAACCGGGCCAAGTCCCCATCCCACGACCACATCGCCCATTACGTCAGCTAATCTGCTCATGGTCAGGGTGTACATGACCAGGAACGCGCCGATGACGATTATCATTATCATGCCCGTCATTCTCAGCGCCATGGCCATGGCAGAGACGAACATGCGCCGTTTCATTCTCCGCATCACCAGAATGACAATCATCACCGTTGCGGCACCGATCCCACCTGCCTCGGTAGGGCTGAACCACCCCTCATAGATACCCCCTATCATTATCAGGAAGATTACCATTATAGGGATGGGATACCTGAGACTTTTAAATTTCTCTTTCCACGAGTAACTTATATCTATCGGTGGTGCCGACCCTGGCCTCAGCCTCGCCCAGACATAGATCGTCACTATGTACATGAGCGTTAGAAGGACACCGGGGATTATGATAGCCATGAACAGTTTGCCGATGGACTCGCGGGTCAATATCGAGTAAACGATGCATGACATGCTGGGAGGGATCAGGTTTGCCAGTACCGAGGCGCTGGCTATCGCGCCTGTCCTCAGGGCCTTGCTGTAGCCATGCCTGGTCATCTCAGGAATACCAATGCTGCCTATGGTAACGATATTGGCTGCGCTGGAACCGGTTACCGCGCCAAAAGCGGCACAACTTAACGTTGAGACCATAGCCAGGCTACCCCTCACCTTGCCTACCCACCTGGCGAAGCCATCGTAAGCATCCTTGCCCAGACCGCTCTGGGCAACAAAGCAACCCATCAATATGAACAGGGGCACCATCGTCATGATGTAGTGCCAGCTATACGCCCAGGTGAACTGTCCAATCTGATGTACCCCCGTTGACCAGCCCATATAAAGTATGCTGAAGACTACACCGAGTATTCCGATCACAACGAAAATATGCAAGCCAACTACGCACAGTATGACCAGTAATATGATCTCGACAACGCCCAGAATCGGTAACGCTTCAATCAATCTCTCTCACCCCCTTTCGCCAAGCTCTATACCCAGTCCAATACCCACATCCTGAAAACATAATCACTGACCCTCCAGATAAGGTTCATTGGCGAAACGACTGCCGAACATCTTGGCAGTAAGACCGACCAGTGATCTCAGCAAGACGATCAGGAAATGGCCTAGCGTCACGACGAAAAGAACCTGGAATGGTGCGATGGGTATGTCCCTTAGATTTGAAGTCCGGCTAAGGGCAAAACTGGTCTCGGACAATTCCCACACTCCCCATGCGACGAAGAAAACAAAGACCGCACCCAGCAATGCAGAAACAACATCTATAGCAGCTTTTCTCCTCGTACCAAACCTGTCCCTTACGAGGCCGATACGCACATGACCAGCCGTGTACCAGGCGTAGGCCATGGCAAATGGGGTCAACATGGACATGAACATCTCCGAGAATTCGTAGCCACCTACAAGCCAGTCGGTCCTGACAGCGAACCCTACCCTGTTTATCAAGCGAAAGACGACTGTCACAGTAGTGACCACCATCAGGCCAAGTAGGAAGATTCCCCCACCTACGGCGAGAACCTTGGAGCCTTTGAAAAGAAAGAACTCGGAGAAACCCTTGTTAACTATGCGCAAAACTCGACTCATATCATATAGGTCCTCCTGTCTTTGTCTTTTCCCACCACGGCTCGGCTACGGTTTCCCAGGTAGCCAAGCCGTGTCTTCTGCCTCACCTTACCTTCGTGTTCCCTCTAGCTTCCGTGCTGTGCCTGCCAGTTCTCGAACCACGGGTGCTCCATGTTCTGTTCGTCCCACCACTTCTCGTACCACGGCTCCCAATCGTTCTTGTAGACGTAGTCCATGCCCCAGTGGCCGTCGGGCCCTACCCACTCATCCCATTCATCGCAGGACCAGCCGAACTCGGCCAGCCTGTCGTGCATCCACTGCTCCGGGTATGCAATGGGGTTGCCCGGAGTCTTGTTGCCGGGCTCGTAGTTAGCCATCGCGTCCAGCACCGCCTCTAATGCCGCTTCTGACGTCGCCCTATCAATACCGTAATCGGCCTCCATCCACCCCATCCACCAGTCATGCACCTCGCGCTTCAGCTCACGTATTTTCTCCTTCTCCGACTCGGGCCAGACAATGATCTCCATGCCTACCTTGGGGACCTCGTCCCAGTAGAGGATGTTGCCTGCATCGCTCCACTGAGACCCCCTGACGCCCAGCCAAACGTCCGTCAACTTCAGCACTGCGTAGACGTCTTCAGGGCGCAGCTTGGTGAGGAGGTCCGTTTGGGCAACGTAATGGGGTATGGCATTGCCGATGCCGCCGCAGTCGATGATATACCCCGGATCCCCCGTCTCGAACCAGCGAAAGACGATGGGGAGGGTTATGTCCAGAGCTGAGCAGTCCAGGGTGCCCTTCTCCAGCGCCTCGTAGCAGTCCTGCCAGGCGAGGGTGATGGACAGTGCGCCGAGCTTGGAGATGAGCTGCTCCATGGATTTACCCGAGGTCATGATGGTCAACCCCTCAAAGTCCTCCAGCGTGTCAACGCGCTTATAGGGGGAAAACATAATGTACTGTTCTCTGCCCAGGGGTGTGATCCAGAGCATGTCCCTCGCCTCGTATTCTTCACGGAAGTAATCCTCATAGAGGTAGTGGTAAACCTGATAGTTCATCTCACAGCTTTCCATCTCCAGCGGGAGGTACATCACCAGTGACAGAGGCGTCCACTCTGGTGAGTAGCTGGTAATACACCAGGCTATGTCAGCTATGCCCGAATTGACGGCATCATAAGCCAGTTCCTGCTTGTTCAGCGTTTCCGAGGTATAAAGCTCGATGTCGACCCTGCCCTCGGTAACGGTCTCAACCGCCTCCTCCCAGTAGTATATGGAGCCCTCCGAGGCAGGCGAACCGAAATAGCCCGGAAGAGCCGGGTGGGGTTGAGAAAACTTGAGCTTTATCGTCTCGTTGCCTACGGGACCTCCATCTCCATCTCCTCCTCCACAGCCGATAAAAGCCAGACTCATCGCCGAAATAACCATCAATATTGCTAGTGCAGTTTGTATTCCTCTTCTCATTTTTTATCTCCTCCTCTGATGTTTAATGCACATCAAACTATCCGTTTCTATCAGCACTTCCCCCTAATACATCACCCCTTCTTGTACCTTATTTACACTCCGATATATGATTCAGGTAATCCTTGAAACAATGCCACAATAACCGGGTGAAGTCAACAGCTATAGTAAGACCCTATACTCCTTTCGTTTCTATTTCACCTACAATATTGTAGTATGCCCCATTTGTCAATACTA